>DAIEHU010000399.1 GCA_027353395.1 Desulfobacteraceae bacterium | reverse complement strand
GCATAACGCCGAGTTGCGCACAGTCATCAACATGCTCACGGGCGGGGTATTTTGTCAGGGAGACACGCAGCTTTTTTTACCCATGGTGGATTCCCTGTTAAACAAGGACGATTATATGGTGCTGGCGGATTATGAATCTTATGTCCGGTGCCAGGATATGACCGCCCGGCGCTTTCAGGATACTGACCAGTGGCATCGCATGTCGATTCTGAATGTGAGCCGCATGGGCGGGTTTTCATCGGATCGGGCCATTTCCGAATATTGCCGGGATATCTGGAAGGTGGGGCCGGTGGATGTGACGATTTGACGAAGGCGGAATCATTTTCCTTCCGGATTCCAACCATCGAGGCAAATGCCGCTATTCAGATTTATTGATTTTTCAGCGCGCCCCTAAAACAGGCTCAATAAAAAAACACCCGGCACTGTGCGTGCCGGGTGTTGCGATGGAAAGGGACTCGGGTGGTTACTTGGAAAATTTGTTTCCGATGGCTTTCCCGTAATCCTGACAGGCTTTGGCGCCTTCCTGGGTCGGGATGACGGCCTCTTTCAGGATCAGAGGGCCCAGATCCACCATGTCCATTT
This sequence comes from Desulfobacteraceae bacterium, assembly GCA_027353395.1. Lineage (GTDB taxonomy): Bacteria > Desulfobacterota > Desulfobacteria > Desulfobacterales > Desulfosalsimonadaceae > SURF-3. Next base: position 1,117 of record DAIEHU010000399.1, on the reverse strand, counting down.
TGAATACATGCAGCATGGTGTCAAACACCATGGTTCCGGATTCGCCGCTATGGGTGTAGGAGCCGAACGCGCCGCCAATTTTGCCCCATAAATTGGCTTTTTCAGCGATAAACAGAAAGGTTTTCATGCCGGCGGTCATGTCCCGGTGATAGGTGGGGCAGCCGAACACAAACCCGTCATATCCTTCCATGTCTTTTGCCGCTTGAATGTCGCTGACTTTTTTCAAGTCCGCCTGATTGCCGGTAAAACGGATACCCTCGGCGATAAGCTGGGCCATTTTTTCCGTGTTCCCGGTTCTGCTCACATACGCCACCATTACTTTTTTCATTGACAGCCTCCTTTGGGTTTCCAGTGTTTCACAAAAACGGAATATTATTACCCCATCCGAACGATAACCAGTTACTTTTCACGTTGTTTAAATTCATGGCATTAACAGGCCGGCATGTCAAGGCCAAAGCCGCTTGGCGGATGGTTCTCAATCATCGGATCATCTTATTCCATTGAGTCAAAGCCGTTTTTTTTAGGCAAGCGCCGTCCGCCGTGGATTTTCTTTGAAATAATTAACTAAAATAAATAAAATAATTTAAATATTTTAACGTGTGTTATTTGCGGATTAATATTCTTATATGTAACTACCATTAATAATATAATAAAATTTATTTTGTGAATATCGTCAAAAGTTTTTCTTGACAAAGTTAATTTCTAAAATTAATCTAATAATCAAAAAAATACCTTATACAGGAGGATGCAATCATGGATGATGTTTTTACAGTGTACAAGGCCAGCCAGTACTGTAAAGTGTCCTCTCAAACCATCATTAACTGGATCGATTCCGGGTATTTCAATGCTTATAAAACCCCCGGCGGCCATCGCCGGATCAGTCGCAAGGATCTGGAAGCATTTATGACCAAGCAGGGCATTCCCATCCCTGCGGAGGTCGTGGATGACGGCCGGCGGCGGATTCTGGTGGTTGACGACGACCCCATCATTGTGGAATCCATTGTCCAGTCGCTTGAAGAAGATGAACACGAAGTCGCCGAGGAACGACAGCACGAGGAACGCGCCGTAGGAACGTCCGCCCACGACCGCCGCCACCAGCAGGCCGGCGAGGATGGTG
>DAIEHU010000398.1 GCA_027353395.1 Desulfobacteraceae bacterium | reverse complement strand
ACCATCAATTGAAACGACAGATCCATTAACGTCACCAGATAATTGGAGGCCGCCACCGCCGCCGCATGATAGAATATCTTGCCTTCTGTCGAGATGGTAAACGGTTGGGCCGAAAGGTCGGCGGCAATCTTCTTGGCGATTAGAACCGCTGCATCATCGCCTTCCACCGCCATCATGATTCCATGAAATGGGTTGCCCGGATGTTCTGTCGCAAAACTTTGCAGCGGGTGCAGTGAACCAACAGATGCCCCGCAGGAAAGGGCTGACGACAGAATGTTGGACGATAACGCACCGCTGCAATGAAATACAATTGCGTGTTCGCAAAATCCTTTATTTTCAGCGATCTCCCGGCAAACCGGTTCGATGGCCTGATCCGGCGTGGTGATAAACACGATATCCGCCTGCCGGACGGCTGCGCAGGGGGTGTCAAAACACGCATTCGCAGCACCGGCAATCCGGGCGGCGTTCTCGGCCGCTTCGGCCCGGCGGCTGAAAAATCCTGCAGGCCGGTAACCCGCCCGGGCCAGGTGCTTTCCCAGCGTCATACCGACTTTTCCGCATCCGATAATGGCGAATGCTGGCTGCATACAACGTCGCCTCCCGTTTAATGGTTTTTGAGTATGGTTTCTTGATTATAACCAGCGTTCAAAAATTCACAACTCTAAATCAGATTAAATTTTGCCTTAAGTATTTACTCAACACAATCCACCATCATGCGCTTGCGTAGAACCCAAGCTGAATTTATATTTCAACTTGAAAAACAGTGTTCATGTCAGTATATAGGGTAATCTTATGATGGCAGTTGGGTTATTCTGTCCAGAATTTCAATCAAGGTCCAGGATCATCATTCGGTCAATAATCAAAATGGAGGAATGTGCATGAAAAAAATGGCAGGCGGTTTTCTGGTGGTTTTACTGGTCATAACATGTTTTTTAACCCGGAGTTGGGCCGAAGAGGTGACGCCGCAAGCAGGGCAGGGCGCTGATGCATGGACTCAGGCCCAGGCGCTGATCGACAAGGGCGGGGTTGAGAATTGCAAAAAAGCGCTGGATATGTGCCTGGCGCTGGTTCAAAAAGATCCGGGCGGTTATCGGGCCAACTGGATGGCGGCTCAGGCCTGCCGCGAATACGGGCTTGCGGTTAAAAAATCCGAAGCAGGCGGATGGGAAAAAATTTGCAAGGAATATGGAAAAAAGGGCATGACCTATGCCGAGAAAGCCATCGCCATTGATCCGTCAAAAGTTCAGGGGTATTACTGGTATGGGACGAGCGTCGGCATTTATTCCGACGGGGTCAGCATCCTGACGGCGTTGAAGGAAGGATTGAAGGACAAAACACAAAAAAGTTTTGAAACCGCATATAAAATTGACAAAACCTATGATAAAGCGGGCGCGGTCGGCGCTCTCGGCCGTTTCTGGCAGGTGCTTCCATGGCCTTTAAATGACAACGACAAGGCCATTGGATATTACCGGGAATATCAAAAAACGAAATTTTACAATGATCCGGATACGGTGGAAATACGGATTTATTTGGCAGAGCTTCTAATGAAAGGCAGAAAAACAAAAGATGAGGCCAAAACGCTGTTAAATGAGGCCATTAAAATCACGGACGCTTCGGGTGACCGGTACTGGAACAAGCGAGCTAAAGAACTGATGGCGGACATGTAACACGGTAAAAAATAAATAATCCTCACGTCCCCCTCTAACCCAGGGGGACGG
>DAIEHU010000397.1 GCA_027353395.1 Desulfobacteraceae bacterium | reverse complement strand
ATCCGGATGCTGCTGGGCAGGCGACTGCGGATTGGCTTTCATCTGCCGATGAAAGCCAACACATATCAAAACATTGAAGAATCAATGACTGTTATTGCCGCCCAACCACAGGTTTTTGATGATTATTCCATTCATCTGAAGTTTGACGCCAAATGGGAGCCGTCCCTAATCGAACGTATTGATCCATCCCGAATGGCGTTGCGTCCTGACAAACCGGACCAAGTGTAATGGGCTCCACCAAAAACAAAACGGCGAACGCGTGATGCCTGACAGAGGCATACGTTCACCGTTTTATTTTATTTTCCAGCCACTTCCATACCGCAATGCTTGCAGATGGATGCGCGTTTTTTGATGATTTCCGCACAAAACGGGCATTCCCGCGTAAAATGGCGCTCATGAATTTTCGCCACCGCCGCTTTTGCATTTTTTTGCAGCGAATCATTTTCAAATTTGAAGTTATTAATTAAATCAATAGCTTCAAGGCCTGCCAGATCGCCTGCCATTTCAGCGGCCTTGAGACGAACCCGAACCGGCTCAAAGGGATCCAACAGCAGCCGCACAACCGTCAGATCATCCTTTGCCACATAACAATCCGCCAGTATGGAAAATCCTTTTTTGATCGCCTCTTTAAGCGCTTCCTGTTCCGCCATAACCTGATCGTCAATAATCTGACCGGAGCCTCCCATGGGGCTGAATACCGGCATGGCCTCAAAATTATTTCCAAACGGGCTTTTAATGCACCGGTAAGATGCGTGGTGCGCATAATTCTCCATCATATTGTCCCAGCCGCTGACATACATGGGGCACTCATCGTTAAAGCAGACATATAAATAAGGGGAATCCCATCCCAGCCCGTCGCTGAATGAAATCGGCGGGACTTCCCATAAACTCATTTCCTTGTTGCAGTTTGGGCACAGCGGTTTTGCATTCGCCAGAATTTTTTCGAGCACCTGCTCTTTTGTTTCAAATGCCATTTTATTTTATATCCTAACCCGGCCCAGCCGGAAATATTGTCATACCATATGAAAATACAAACAAATCCACTTGCCGGGCGTGAATTGCAGCCTATTCTTCGTCCGATGCCTCCAGATCGTCCAGATCATCCAGATCATCCAGATGGTCCACATCGTCGTCTATGACACCGATATCTTCGATATCATCCACCACATCTCCGCCATGAACATCATGAAGCAGATCGTCGATTTCAACCGCCGGCTCTTCTGCTTCCACCACATCTTTCCGGCCTTTTTGCATCAGCTTGACATCATTAAATACCAATTCAACGGGCTCAACAGGCAAAGAAGCGTCTTCAAAAAAAAGAATGATTTTTTCGGCTATTTTTTCAGCATATTCCGCAATCGGATAAAGGCTCGGGGTGCGTATGACCGAAATCACCGCGCCGGGGCCTTCTTTTATGGCGGCGGAGATGGCATCCCCTGGGTATGATTCTTCAAAAATAAGTGAAAACAGTCCCTTATCGAGTTCAGCGTATTCCTTGATCGTCAAGTTACCGGTTTCTTTATTTTTTTCAATTGCGTACTTCTGCTTCATCTGGAGTCTCCCTTAAAAAAAGAATACCGTATGGATTTTCAATACGGTTAATCAATACACGCCATAAATTATACGGATTTAAAATCTCATAATAAGTCAAAAAATTGACATGTCAATATGCTTTGCGCCTAACGGCGAATACCCATTGAAAATATTATTATATCGGAAATATTTTCAAAAAAT
>DAIEHU010000396.1 GCA_027353395.1 Desulfobacteraceae bacterium | reverse complement strand
CCTCTTGCAAAATAATGAAATATAAGGGTCCAAACAGTGATATATTAAAATCATCTTGAACGCAATATGGAATTAGAGATGATGTGATGGATTATGTCCGAAAAACAATTGACCGCTAATGACCGGCAGCGCCTGGCGGACGCTTTATCCAAAAATCATCATATCGTGGCGGCCTGGCATTTTGGTTCCACGAAAAACGGAAACATCCGGCCGGGCGCGGATATCGACATCGGTGTGCTGTTTGACCGGATGCTGCCCCTTGATGAACTGGCGGACCTCCGGGCAGCGCTTCAGGACGCCCTGGACTTTGATGAGATTGATCTGGTGGTGTTAAACCAGGCGTCTCCCATTTTACGCTTCGAAGCCGTATCCGGCCTTCCGGTCTATACGTCCGATATGGAAGCCCGCGCAACGTTTGTTTCCTTGACTGCCCGGGAATATGAGGATGAAATGGCCCAATGGCACCGGGCATTGACGGCGTAAAGCGATCATAACTCAGCAGCCCCACCTGGCTTCCGTGTCAAAAAAATGGTTCACCGCCGCAAGGTATTGTTCCGGGGTGCGGGTTTTTTTGATTTTTTTTAAGGCGTTATGCGTGTCCTGAAACGCCGATAGAAAATACACCATGAGCCCTTTCATCCGGTCCGTGATATGGGAAGGGCCGTAGAGGGCGCGGCTGTATTCTTTAAACAGATCATCGTGAAAAGCCTTTATTTTTCCAATTTTGTCCGCGTTGCCGCACTCGTTTTTTCCGGTTTTAATCACCCCAGGTAAAAATGGGTCCACCAGTGCCCAACGTCCGATCATCCATCGGCCCACCTCTGGAAAACGCTCCGATAACCGCCTGAAATCATTAATTGTCCGGATATCCCCGTTATACACCACCGGATGCCGGGACAATGCCAGGCAGGACTCAAAGGCCGAAAGGTCCGGTGTCCCCTCGTACATCTGCCGGCCCGTGCGCGGGTGGATGATGAGTTCCCCTATGGGGTAGTCATTAAAGACTGGCATTAATTCAAAAATTTCATCCCGGTGTTCGCGTCCCAGGCGGGTTTTGATGGTGAGTCGCCCGTTCAGGGCCGGGATCACCGCATCCAAAAATTCCCTGATCTTGTCCGGAAAGGGCAGAAGGCCCGATCCCCGGTGTTTGTTGGCCACCTGTGGAAAGGGGCACCCCAGGTTCCAGTTGACCGTATCGTATCCCAGATCCGTCAGGTAATTGGCCAGATGGGCGAAACCTTCGGCGGACTTGCTTAAAATCTGGGGAATGACGGGCATACCGGTATTGTTCTCCGGCAGCAGGCCGTGAACGTATTTGCGGGTGATTTTATTAAGGTTGATGCAGTTGATAAACGGGGCCACCGCCAGATCGAACCCCTCAAAATGCCGGGCGAAGGCGTTGCGGTAAATATGGTCCGTGCCGCCCCGGATGGGGCCCATGTAGAGAGTGACGGGCGTCCGGTTCAATTGATTTCCCGGGTCTTGAAAAACTTCACATCCGGCCACTGCTCCATGCAGAATTTGAGCTGCCACTCGCTGGTGGTAAGAAATGTCAGGCAGCCTTCCGCGTCAAGGGCAAGGCTTCCATGGTATTTCCGTTCAAATTCCGCCAGTTTTTTCTTGTTGTCGCACACGATCCACCGGGCCACATTAAAATTCACCCCTTCATAAATCGCATCCACCCCGTATTCATCCTTGAGCCGGGCCATGGTCACGTCAAACTGCAAGACCCCCACC
>DAIEHU010000395.1 GCA_027353395.1 Desulfobacteraceae bacterium | reverse complement strand
ACTGCGGGCCATTGAAAACCGGCGATATCTCCTGCGGGCCTCGAACAGCGGCATTTCCGCCATTATTTCACCCACGGGACAGATAACGGCCCAAAGCCGGCTGTTTGCAAGGGAACGGGTGGATGGTGAATTTATCCGAATGGATGCCATGAGCATTTATACCCGGTTCGGAAATCTGGTCTTGTATGGCGCGATCCTCATCCTCATGACCGCACTGATGCAACTGGCCATGAGAAAAAATTAGGCGGCATCCGTCCGGATAATTCCATTTTGCATTCAAGATGACATCAATGCGGCAAGAAGAAGGCGACGCAGGCTTACTGTCTGCAAGTCGAGGAGCCGACGACGCAGCCAGCGCGGATGCCGCTTGAATGCGAATTGGAATAAGCATCCTGGATCAGGGTTTTTGATGTTCCTTTTGTAATTTTTCAAGCTCCAAACGCTTGGTTTCCTCTCTGCGGAACGCATCGGCTTCATTGCCGAACATTTTATCCTGCAACTGTTCAACCTTCTGTTTTTTTGCGTCTTCGGTGAGCCCGGTACTTTCAAGAATCTGTTTTTCTTCTTTTCTGTATTGGGCTTCATTCTCTTTTTCAGATGCGATCTGCCGGTCCACTTCATCCAGCTTTTTCACCACTTCCGGGGTGAAAAATTCTTTCCGGTATTCTTTGATTTTCGCCTGGCGTTCCTGCTCAGACCCCAAATTATCCAGGTCTTTTTTGTATATCAGCATTTTTTCCCGGTACCGGTTATACGGATCGGGATGGGATTCGACGGCTTGCGCGTCTTCCCCCCACATGTCGACATTTAATTTTTGCAGCATTTCCGTTTTGGTATCGCCGGAAAGGGTGTCGTCACCCACGATCTGGGCGCGCCGGAATGCGTATTCCTTGGCTTTCACATCCGCCCCGAAGAGTTTGTCGGCAAGTTCCGCGCCCAGTCTTTCCCTCCGGAAATCCTGAATTTTTTTTAAGATTTCGATGGCCTCGTCCGTGGATTTGGCGCTGGTCAGGTTTTTCATTTCTTCGGCCAGGTCGATTTCGCATTGTAAATATTTCTGGTAGGTTTCAAAAAGTATGGCGGCTTCCGCTTCGGGAAACTGGGAGAAAAGATAATTTTTAACGCTGTCCAGGTGCTCGCCGGGGGTGGCGCTTTTCCGGAACAGATACCCCAGGTGCTTAAAATATTTCAATGTGGTGTATGAGTTGATCAATCCGTCTTTAAACATGGCCTTCAGATCCAATCCGCCATCTGCGGGGGATTTGGCTTGCGCCCCATCCGGTCCGGAAGAGGCGCCGTTTGTCTCTTTTTTGGACATATCGGTTCCTGCCGGAAGCACCGGCAAGGGCTCGCGTGACTGCTTTACATCTTTCAGGCTGATTTTATAGCTGTTGTCAAAAATATATTCGGAAGATTTATTTTCTTTGGGAAACAGCCAGTAGCCCAGAATTAAGAGAAATACAGATACGCCGACAACCGCTGCCATTTTTTTGTGTTTTGTGCTCATCACCGCGCCTCCGGGAGAATGAATCAAAATAGACAAGAGTGAAACAGATGGCGCATACCGCTGCTATCCATTCGTCTTCATCCGGATATTTCAAAATTCCACATGAAAAGTAAAGATAAAAAAAAGGGCACCCAGGGGGATAGGTACCCTTTTTTTGAGATTGTGTTTCACTCCATCCCTGAAGACGGGGCAGGATAAAATGAAACAGGCGGGGAAAGCATTCAACCATATTTGTTAAATGTGAGCAA
>DAIEHU010000394.1 GCA_027353395.1 Desulfobacteraceae bacterium | reverse complement strand
GGCATCCGCGTTGGCTGCGTCGTCGGCTCCTCAACTTACAAACAGTAAGCCTGCGTCGCCTTCTTCTTGCCGCCTTGATGTCATCTTGAATGCAAAATGGAATAAGAATTGGCGGTCCGATTTGTTACCGGCGCTCAAAAAACGATGTTCATGCTGATGGCCATTGTTTTTTAAAGGATATTATATGGAATCCAAAAATGGAAGTCAATACGCTGCATTGACGCCCCTGTCAAGATGAAAAACTTAACGTTTCCGTAAAGTTTCAATTGGTTAACAGTAACACCAGAGGTGTGAAGACCAGGCTTTGAAAAAAAATCCGGGAATCAGCCGCCATTCAGTATTTGATAAAAACCCGCGGGGATTTTTCTATGTATAGCTCCGGCGCACGGCCTTCATCCATCCATCATATAAAGTCTGGCGCTGATTCTCAGGCATCCGGCTTTCCCAGGTTTTATGCACCGCCCACTGGGTTTTCAGCTCGGATTGGTCTTTCCAGAACCCCACCGCCAGACCGGCGGCATAGGCGGCTCCGAGTACGGAGGTTTCCCGGTTTTTGGGGCAAATTACGGGGATATTGAGAATATCGGCCTGGAATTGCATCAAAAGTTCGTTCTGTACCATGCCTCCATCCACTTTCAGGGCGGTCAGATGAATGCCAGAATCTTTTTCCATGGCCTCGAAAATTTCCCTGGCCTGATACGCGCTGGCCTAAATCACGGACCGGGCGATATGCCCTTTATGGATATAATGGGTCAGGCCGGTGATGATACCCCGGGCGTCGCTGCGCCAGTGTGGGGCGAAAAGCCCTGAAAAAGCGGGCACAAAATAAATGCCGCCGTTATCTTCTACTGTGCGGGCCAGATCCTCAATATCATGGGATTCCTTGATCAGCCCGAGGTTGTCCCGGAACCACTGCACCAGGGAGCCAGCAATGGCGATGGACCCTTCCAGGGCATATACCGCCTTTTGTCCGCCGATTTTGTAGCCCACCGTGGTGAGCAGACCGAATTTCGACTGGACGCTTTTTTCGCCGGTATTCATGAGCATGAAACACCCGGTGCCGTAAGTATTTTTGGCTTCTCCCGGGGTAAAACAGGTCTGTCCGAAAAGGGCTGCCTGCTGATCCCCCAAATCCCCGGAAACCGGAATTTTATCTCCGAACGGACCGGAAGCGCTGGTGTAGCCATAGATTTCGCTGGAAGATTTGATGTCCGGCAGCATCTGCCTCGGGATGCCCATCACCTTCAACATGTCCGGATCCCAGTCCAGGGTTTCAAGATTCATGAGCATGGTCCGGCTGGCGTTGGTGACATCCGTCACATGAACGCCGCCTTCCGGGCCGCCGGTCAGCCACCAGATCAGCCAGGTATCCATGGTGCCAAAAATGGCGTCCCCCGCCGCAACCGCCGGTTTCACGCCTTCCACATTCTCCATCACCCACCGGATTTTAGGGCCTGAAAAATAAGTCGCCAGGGGCAGGCCCACTTTTTCCCTGAAGCAGTCCATATTTCCCCGTATCGCCATTGATTTACACAGTTCTTCAGTCCGGATGTCCTGCCACACAATGGCGTTATAATAAGGCTGGCCGGTTTTGCGGTTCCAGATCACCGTGGTTTCCCGCTGGTTGGTGATCCCGATCCCCGAAAGCTGGTCCCGGTTGATGGCGGCTTTCTGGAGCCCCATCTTGACAACATCATTCACCCGGTCCCGTATTTCAACCGGGTCATGCTCCACCCAGCCGGGCCGGGGATAAATCT
>DAIEHU010000393.1 GCA_027353395.1 Desulfobacteraceae bacterium | reverse complement strand
GATGGTGACGGAAGTGAAGGCCGACGGCAAAAGCGCCGCAGCCGGTATCCAGGAAGGGGATATCATCAAGGAAATCAACCATCAGCCACTTACCACGGTTTCCGATTACAACCGGATTATGGGCGGAATCAAGAAAGGCGAAGCTGCTCAATTCTATATTAAACGCGCGGACAAGGGTATGCTGGTGATTAAATTAACCCCGTAACAACATGCAGGGCCGGGCTTCAAACCCGGCCCTGCGTCCTCACAATCATAGAACCAATTGATTTATTCAACCATACAACCCCCCTCACCCAGGCGCTGATCGCAACTCTCTTTACATGGGAAGCGACTGCGGCAGGGGCGGGGTTCATGTTTTCTTAACCAGAAAACTTCATCCGTTTAATCCCTCCCTCCACCCGGAAACAAGCAGAATTAATTCCGGAGCCGGTTTTGCACCTGGATTTGCAAATTCGTCTATATCTGTGGAAATCCCTCCATTTTTTGAATGGCCCGGTTCAGGCGATCGCCCAGTTTCGTGTCCTTGAGCCACAATTCCGGAAAATATTTTTCCCGGCCCGTCACCGGATTGACGGCACATTCCAGGAAGTGGTTGGCGCCGAATTCGACATAGCATTGCTGGCACCGGATACACTTGATGATTTTCTTTTCGTGGCCGGTTTTCACTTTTACCGGCCAGAACGGATCGGCCAGGGACTGTCTGCCAAGCTCAATAATATCCACGGACTGTTCCTGGATCGCTTTTTCCGCGCAGGCAGGGGTTAAAAAGTTGGGAACCAGAATGGGGAGCCCGCTGGTTGCTTTCTTGAATCCGGCCGCCCACCGGGTGAAATCCCCTTCTCCGTCCGGCGCGAAGGCGCTGCCCATGGCCTCGTAGCTTCCCTGGGAAACATTGATGGCATTGACACCCGCCTCTTTTGCCATGGCCGCCACCTGGCACTGCTCATCATGATGAATGCCCCCGGGCTGAAGTTCGTCACCGGAAAGCCGGCACCAGACCGGTTTGTCGGGACCGACTTTTTGCCGGATCTTTCGAATGATGTTCATGAGAAATCGTGCCCGGTTTTCCAGGCTCCCGCCATATTCATCTTTTCGTTTGTTCATCCTGGGAGACAGAAATTGATGAATCAGGTAGCCATGCGGGCTGTGAATTTCCACCGCATCAAATTCCAGATCAAAGGCCGCCTTGGCCTGGGCCGCCATGCGGTCTTCCAGATCATGGATTTCGGGAATGGTCAGTTCCCGGGGCGCATCCCCCCAAATAAAATGATATATTTCCGGCTGCAATTGGGAGAGCGCGTCCTGCATGAACGCTTGAAAATCGGCTGAAAAATATTCCTCATCCGACATCTTAATGAGTCCCTGAATGTCCAGACTCTGGAATGCCTCCGGCGGAACCTTTTTCTTTATCTGTTCAATATTGCCTTTGCATTTTTTGAAATAATCCCGGAGATCCATGCACAGAGGAACACATGACGGCGCACCGGCCGGGACATCGGGCCTGCCCGCATTGGGATGCCCCTGCCGGCCCCAGCCGGGGCTCAATTGAATGGCCATTTTGCAGTTATAGTAGTGGATGGCCTTAATGATTTCGTTCCAGAAACGGTAGTAGCGATGGTCCGTGAATTTCAAGGGATTCATCTTCTCTGTTGCCACAAAGTAACAGGACACATGGCAAGCCAGGTTTCTGAGTTGGGAGTATCTCTCTCAGAACTTTAACGATGGCATGGGCATGATGCCACTGCTCTTGATTGGCCATCATAAATCCA
>DAIEHU010000392.1 GCA_027353395.1 Desulfobacteraceae bacterium | reverse complement strand
AACAGCCATTCGTGACTTCCCATTTCGCCAGGGAACTGGAGGATTATTTCCGGATCTGTTCCTGGCTAGTGGTGACGCCGGTATTTATTTATGTTCTGGACGGGTTTCGCAGAACCTATATGAAACCATGACGGAGATAACAAAATCCGTTTTATCAATTTTAATCGGAAGAGAGAGAGGCTTATGACGGAAACTATTTACAAGGTGGTGTTTTCAGGCGAAATCGCGGCGGGAAAATCAGAGGCGGATGTGGCGGCGCGCATGGCGGCGCTGTTTAAAACAACATCGGACAGAATGCTGCTGATGCTGAAACGGCCTGGGACGATCATCAAAAAAGATGTGGACCTTGAGACCGCAAAAAAATATATCAACGCCATCTCTTCCACCGGCGCGATATGCAAGATCGATCCGGCGGAACCAGTGGTGGAGTCTCACGCCAAACCGTCCTCCGCGTCTGCTGAAAAACTTGCCCCAAAATCCACGCACAAACCTGCCGCATCCGAACAAACCGCCAAAACCGCGGAACCCAGAGTGGTGGTGATTCAATTGTCCAACAAACCGGATAACCGGTTTGCGCCTCTTCTGCTGGAAAAAATTTCAGGGTCAGCCGATTGTATTGATCTGAATGTAAATGATGTCAGTGAAATTCTCTATGACCGCATCGTGGCTCTGGCGGCGTTTAATGAAAACATCGGCCCGGAGATAAAAACAAAACTGCTGATGTTTATCCGGTCCATTGAACGCCCGTTTTCATGTGATATCGATCATATCATCTACGACGGCTTTCCCATCAAGGTATTTCCAAAAAATATCGCGTCATTCCGGGGCCTGATCCATCTCATCTGCAAACAGAATCCGTCGGTGATTTTAGAGGAAACCACCCTGGATTTTCTCTCCGGCAGTCAGCCCCAGCAACTTGATGAGCAGAAAATGTTAAAGCTGTCCACCGGCATCGGACTCTTGATTGAATCCGGGGATGTGGACGCCCAGACGTAATGGCGAACAATTGGAAAACAGGAGGTGAAAAATGAAAACATTGCATTTTTTTGCCTGTATTGTGGTTTGTTTGCTGCTGATGATGGGGTTTGGATGCGGCGGCGGGGGCGGCGGGGATTTGTTGGGAGAGGGCCGTCTCTCCATCTATCTGACGGATGCCGCGAGCGATGCGTATCAGGCCGTGTATCTCAGCATTGATGAAGTGCAGGTGCATCGCGGGGACGTGCCGGGAAATACTGATGGTGGCATAAATGGTGATGTGATCGATACCGGTCAGGGCTGGCGGACGGTGGCATCACCAGGCAAAACCTATAACCTCATGGAACTGGTCAACGGTGTGCTGACTCAACTGGGGGTGGCGGATCTGGAATCAGGCACCTATACCCAGATGCGCCTGATGCTGAAGGCCGCCCCTGACAATGGCGTCAATATTCTGGGCCAGCACCACCCATATCCGAATTATATCATCGACAGCCGGGACACGGTCCATGAATTAAAAGTGCCGAGCGGGTACCAGTCAGGCATCAAGCTGGTCCATTCCTTTGATATCGTGAGGGGCGTCACCATGGATCTGATTCTGGATTTTGATGCGCAAAAATCCGTGGTCCTGGCGGGCAACAGCGGGAATTATAATTTAAAACCCACCATCAAGGTGGTTGGCACGGTCGACCGGGCGCTTGTGGCGGGGACCGTCACCGGCACAGCGGGCGACCCGATTGCCGGCGCGCTTGTGAGCGCCCAGATTTCCGATCCAGGCGCGGCGGATCCGGCAGACCGG
>DAIEHU010000391.1:260-1796 GCA_027353395.1 Desulfobacteraceae bacterium | reverse complement strand
CGGCCAGATCTGATCCATGGGATTCATCAGAGGTAATAATCACAAGCGTGTTTTTGAGCACGCCATCGCGGCGCAAGTCGTCTATAAATCCGGCCACCGCCTGATCCAGCATGACCACGGTCGCATTCCTTCTGGAACCGTATTTCGCCACCATATCATCCGGCGCTGAAAACGGCTGATGGGTGCCAACCGTCAGCAGGGTCAGCATCCAGGGGTGACCGTCTGCCTGCAATTGACTGATGTATTTTTTCGCGCCCCGGAAGAAAATCGGATCAGTAACGCCCCACGGACATTCATAGGGGTTGGGCTCGGTGAACCATTCGACGCCGTGAACATGCTGAAATCCGATAGCGGGCATGACGCGGTCTTTTCCCATAAACATGAGATTCGCGGCTTGCAAATAATGGGTGGTCCATCCGTTTTTCGCCATCTGGGCAGGAAGACAATCCTGTGCTCTGGCGGGGTTTTCTATTATTTCAAAAGCTTTTGGCATATCGTAACTCAGTTTGCTGAAATCGCCGCAAAGCATGGCATACTCTCCACGAATGGTCTGATGGCTGTGGTCGACAAAATCCGGAATCAGCATGGCATCCGCCGTACTTTTTTCGAGGAGCGGCATCTCCACCCCATCGGATGCGGGAACTCCCATAGCCTTGCGAATTTCTGGATAATACAGGCCGGGCATACCTTCCAAAATGACCAACAGAACATTTTTCGCGGCCCCTTTTCCCGCAAGCAGGGGTTTCCCCTTGAGATCCAGTTCCCGGAGGCCGGGCGGAAGATCGGCTTCCGTTAAAACAACCGGCGGGGGTTGAAACGCAACAAAGGCCGCATCCCTGATAAACCAGTGCAGGGGATTATAACGGGCCGCCAGGCTCTGGTCGTCATACCGGCGGCTTAAAAATCCCTGGGCCAGAAATAAGCAGGCCGCCAGGGCAATGCCTTTAAACCAGAATTTTCTGCCGGGCCGTTTGGCCGGAGAAAAGCATGCAAGGGCTATGGCGGCGAATAAGCTCACGGTAAGCCAGGGATAGATCAGATGGAATCCGGCGGTGCTTTTTTCCACAAAGGAAGGGTCTGCTAAATAGTGCATATCCTGCCATGCGGGGAATCGCTGCATGGCCCCGAATAATTCCCATGCTCCGGCCTGAAACAGCGCCCAGGCCGCCAGCAGGATTATGCGCAGCCAGTGGGGGAAGAGGAGGGCGGTTAAAAATAAAATCAGGCCCGATACACCATCGGACAGCAGGCCGATGGGTTCGAAAAATCCCTGGTGAAAGAGACGCCAGATCATAGGCGTGAAACAGGGGATGCTCAAAAAAAAGAGCGATAACCGGTTTTTCAATGGAAGGACTCCAGTATCCGTTTAATGACATATTTTACGGGAATACATGATACGGGCAAAGGTATGACCGGTTTCCGGTTCTGTCAATACTGAAACAGCAAGCACGGGATATGTATAAAAATTAATGGTTTTTTTACGGGGAAAACGATGCGGAAGAGAAGTATGGCGGATGGCTCTCGCCCCCCAAAAAT
>DAIEHU010000391.1:0-250 GCA_027353395.1 Desulfobacteraceae bacterium | reverse complement strand
AAAAATCATGCGCTCATCCATTATCGTTCTGATTGTCGAATCATGCGCGGAAAAACTGTCCGTGACACTTGATGATTTTATCTATATACTGGGTTCTCCGGGGGTTGAGCCGGACGTGCCGGCCATAGCCAGTCCGGACCGGATCGCACTGGATCAGGCCGCCGTGAATTTTGAAACCCGGAAACGGATGTGCCCATGACCGGCCCGAGGGCGGCATCTTATGAATCCGGTGAAAATAAGGTAGTGGAAG
>DAIEHU010000390.1 GCA_027353395.1 Desulfobacteraceae bacterium | reverse complement strand
CTGATTTTTCGATATTTTCTCCTATCTGTGACAGATTGTAACCTTCCGGAATGCACAGCTTGTGAAGCCGCACAACGCCATTTTTCATATATCCAATGATGGTATTCGGTGTCATGCATGTCGATAATTCATATTCCCCGGCAATGATTTTCCGGTCCAGTTTTTGCATTTTGGCCAATAATTTAAATTTCAACGGATGGGTGATGAGATGGTTTTGATATAAAACCTGAACCGTCCTATAAAACGGCTGGCCGGGAGAGACATTGACAATCAGGATTTTGGAATCGGATAGCGAGGCCGGTTGTTTTGCATAATAATACAGATCGGCGGCGAAATACCCAGGAACGCCCAGAAGCATCAGCAGGATTTTTGTAATGGTGATTAGTCGTTTTTTCATTTAATCATGGACATAGGGGATTATTGTTTTAACTTTAAAGATAACGGCTTGTCCGCAAGGAGAACATATATTCATGACAGCTTCAAGCAAAAAAACAGAAAAGTACGGCGGTTTTGAGCAAGGCCCCATCCGTCCGCCCAGCGAGGCCGACAGTCTGCTGATCCGGATTACCCGCAACTGCCCCTGGAACCGGTGTACATTTTGCCCAGTATACAAGGGGGAGCCGTTTTCATTACGCCCTGCCGATCATGTGATTTTGGATATCGATGCGGTCAGCCGTCATGTCCAGTCCCTTATCCGGATGAGCGATCCCGCGGGCCGGATTTCGCAGACGGATATGAATACCTGTCTTGGAAGACTCAGCGTGACGGAACGTCCGGCTTTTGCTGCCGCAGCCAACTGGTTTACCGCCAGCATGCAGTCCATTTTTTTGCAGGACGCCAACAGTCTGATCATTAAACCGGAGGATTTAATTCGAATCCTGAGGCATTTAACAACCTGCTTCCCTTGGGTGCGGCGCATTACCTCCTACGCCCGTTCCCATACCATTGCAAAAATCAGCGATGATTTTTTGAACGCCTTCCGGATGGCCGGTTTAAACCGGATTCATATCGGGCTGGAGTCCGGATCTGACGAAGTGCTAAAACGGGTCAAAAAAGGGGTCGACAAGAAGACCCATATCCTTGCCGGCCGGAAAGTCAAAAACGCCGGGATTGAGTTGTCCGAATATGTGATGCCAGGCCTTGGAGGAAAACCTTTGTCGCGCATCCATGCCCTTGAAACTGCGGACGCCCTGAATCAGATTAATCCGGATTTTATTCGTCTCCGAACTTTGGCCATCCCAGACCATGTGGAACTTTATGAGGAATACGCTTTAGGACGGTTTGAAAAATTGACGGACGTTGAGACCGCCGAGGAATTGCTGCTATTTCTGGAAACTCTGGATGGCGTCACCAGTGCTGTTAAAAGTGATCATATTTTAAATCTATTTCAGGAAATTGAGGGGAAACTGCCGGAAGATAAGGACCGGATAATCGGCGTGGTGCGTCAGTTCCTCGGGATGTCCCCCCGCTGGCGAATGCTGTATCAGGTGGGGCGGCGTTTGGGATTGTTTTTCCGGTTAAGCGATATGAGCAATTCCCAACAGATGGACAGGGTGGATGAAATCTGCCGGCAGAACGGGATTACGCCGGACAATGTGGATGATATGATCTTTGATCTGATGAAGCGGTTTATATGAATGACCAATCGGGAATAACCAGTGACGGGTGCGGCATATACATTCATGTGCCGTTTTGTGCAAAGCAGGGCTGAGCAAACAGCCTGGGCACGAGAATCAGATTCTTTGGCCAGCCCGCCTATCACACATTAGATCTGTGATTACGAACGGCGGATGGGCAGCGGGAGCGGTCATTCACAAATTTGTG
>DAIEHU010000038.1 GCA_027353395.1 Desulfobacteraceae bacterium | reverse complement strand
CCAGAATGGTTTTTTTGACCCCCGGCGTTGCGGTGGAAAGCCTTGAGACCGCCATTTCAATTTTTGAAAACGATGGATCGGTCATGCGTAAGGTTTCCGTTCGAGGAGGCTGTCCCGGAAGCCGCTCCATGGCCGAGGTAAATGCTTTTTGCGCATGAGCCGGATCGTCATGGCCTTCCATCGCCAGTTTGCTGATCAGGACGGCGGCGTCATCCATCAGGGGGGCAATGCTTTTAAACCGGTACCGGCCGCCCGGCGTCCGGGAACGGTTTTCAAGACGGCTGGTAACGATCACCCCGATGGCGAATTCGAAAAAATTCAGTTTGCCGTCGGTTTCCGCAAGGGTTTTCATGGCCGCAAGGAAGGTCTCAATCTGTTGGGAAGACATCTTCCGCAGCATGGGCATGGCCAGGTCCAGCAAAGGCAGCCGCAATTCGGGGGCAAGCCCTTGCAGCGTCGTGTCAAGGCCCATCATGTGGGTAATCCGTTCTTCGGGGAAAAACTGGCGGATGCCATCGGCCTGAAGGCTTTTTTCATGGCTGTCGCTGGCGAGCATCAAGGCGAGAACCACGGCGGAAGCGCCCATGGGATCGGTCAGTTCCCGGCGAATGGCCGCGGGAATGGCTTTCAGCAGCATGGCGCTGTATTGCACCTGTGCGGGGTCAATATTCCCAACGGCTTCCGTCACCTGGGCCGGGTCCATCCGCATGGCCCGAGGCGCACCGGAAAACGCTGACATAGGCGTTTCTTCTTCTGAAGGGGCGGGCGTTTCCGGGATGGCTGCAAAATCACCGGTAAATCCCGGATCAATGCGGCGGATCCGTTCCGTGATCGGAGGATGGGTGGCGAACAGGCTGGCGATGGCGCTGCTGAAGAACAGGTGGCTGGCTTCTCCGGCCAGAGGGGCGCGGACGAAGGAGCCTCTTGCAAATCCGCCGATTTTTTTTAATGCGCCCGCAATACCCGAAGGGTTGCGGGTAAACTGGACCGCCGAGGCGTCCGCCAGAAATTCCCGCTGCCGGGAGACCGCGCTTTGAATGATTCTTGCGGCCAGAACGCCGGCATAGCCGATGACGAGAAGCAACAGGCCCATCATCAGCATCGGGCCGTTGCTCTTGCGGTTCCGGCTGGCGGTGGTGCCGCGCAACATGATCCTGCCCGCGGTGGCGAGCACCATAATGCCGCTGATCATGCCGATAAGCCGGAGATTAAGCCGCATGTCGCCATTTAAGATATGGCTGAATTCATGGGCCACCACCCCCTGAAGCTCATCACGTGAAAGCTGGTTCAATGTTCCGCTGGTGACCGCCACCACAGCGTTATTGGGGGTATAGCCCGCTGCGAAAGCGTTCATTCCCTGCTCCTGATCCAGCACGTAAGCCGCGGGCACGGATATGCCAGAGGCCAGAGCCATTTCTTCAATCACATTTATCAGACGTTTTTCTTTCGGGTCTTGCGTCTCCGGATGGATTGGCCGTCCGCCCAGGCTTTGCGCCACATAGTCGCCCCCGCGGCGCAGGGCGATGAGTTTGACGATGCCGCCGCCGATAATCAAGGTCAAAACAGCAATAGAGACGGTCCCAAACACCCGCGGGTCAAACCACACTCCCGGCCCGGCAGCTGCCGGGCCTTTGACGCCTTCTGTATAGAACACGCCCATCACAGCGGCGTAGACGCAGCAAATAATGATAAAAACTGCTAAAATCATTAAAAAAATCAGTTGAACCGTCTTTTTTCTGGACTGTTCCTGAGATTCAAAAAAATTCATGGCCGCCTCTTTTTAAACAGGTTTTTAAAAGGTGACTTTCGGCGCTTTCTTCTCCTCCGCGGATTCCGTCGCTTCCAGAAGCTGGGCTTCGGTGAATTTAAACATTCCCGCAATAATGGAGTTGGGGAATTTTTCCCTGGCGATATTGTAGGCCATGACGGCGTCATTATATGCCTGGCGGGCGAAAGCGACCCGGTTTTCCGTTGAGGACAGTTCTTCCTGGAGCTGGGCCATGTTCTGGTTGGCCTTCAAATCGGGATAGCTTTCCGACAGCGCAAAAAGTTTTCCCAGAGCCCCGGAAAGCATTCCTTCGGCTGACGCGAGGCCTTTCATGGCCTCGGGATCCCCCGGATTTCCGGAAGCCGTATTGCTGGCGGAGACCGCGGCGTTACGGGCCCGGATGACCGCTTCCAGGGTTTCCCGTTCATGCTGCATGTATTTTTTCACCACTTCCACCAGATTGGGAATAAGGTCATACCGCCGCTTGAGCTGCACATCAATCTGGGCAAAGGCGTTTTTATAGCGGTTTCGAAAGGTAACCAAACCGTTGTAAATGGCGGCCAGCCCGAACACGATAACGGCGATAATGCCAAGTAAAATGATGAATGTCATGCCCTACCTCCTGATGGATTGTTTGAAGTAATTGATTTAACATAAAGAAGTTATTTCATTTTGCATTCAAGATGACATCAAGGCGGCAAGAAGAAGGCGACGCAGCCAACGCGGATGCCGCTTGAATGCGAATTGGAATTATAAGCGCCGAAAGTTCAAATGGCCTGAAGTTCCGGAATCGCTTTGCTCCATTTTTTAAAAACGGATCCAAAGCTCATTATTAAGGCGTTTTCAATTTTCTCTTGCTATTCCCCATCCGGCCGGGTCACCCGGCCGCGCTGTTTCTTTTTGGCCCCCTGCTGCTTTTTCTCCTCTATCCGCCGCTCGCGGGCTTTTTGAGAAATCCTTGTTTTTTTCCTCGGAGGCAGATCGGTCAAAACATCCTGCAATAATGTTATAAACCGCTCAATAGCCGTTTCCCTGTTGGCCAGTTGGCTCCGGCTGCCCTGGGACACGACCCGGAGCACGCCGTCCTTGCTGACGCGGGTGGGCAGGCGCGTCAGAATCCGCTCCTTCTGCTCCGGGGAAAGGGTTTGGGATCCGGCCACGTTGAACCACAGGGTGATGCGGGTATTGACCTTGTTGACGTTCTGGCCGCCGGGGCCCGCGCTCCGGGACGCCGTGAACGTCAGCTGGTCTTCATCAATAATCAGGGTTCCGGTGATCTGTATCATGAATTTTTCAGGATTGCCGTCCAAGGTTTTAAAATTATTCCATCATAACACCGGTCATCTTGAAATTAAACAGCAAATAACGGCAGGCGGAGGGACTGATAATGGTATTGTAAAGCGTTTAAATTTTCTTTATACATAGTTGCGGTGCGTCCAGCGCGGATTAAGTCCAATTAAAATTATATTTTTATATTATCAGTATGTTCCCGGCGAATGACCTTTAAAGGCGGAGCTGATGTACAATCATTTTTTCGGTTTTCAGGAGCGCCCCTTCAAGCTGGTTCCCAACCCGGCCTATCTGTATTTGAGCAGAAGCCATGAGGAGGCTTTGGCCCATTTGAATTACGCCGTGACGGACGGGGAGGGGTTTGTGGAGATCACCGGGGACGTGGGCACCGGTAAAACCCTGCTTTGCCGGACGTTTTTGGAGAACCTGGGCCCGGGCGTCGAATCCGCCTATATTTTCAACCCCCGGATGGACGCCGTGGATTTGTTGAAAGCCATTAATGACGAATTCGGTATTCCGTCAAATCATGATTCCAAAAAAAACCTGATGGACGCCCTGAATACGTTTCTGATGCAAAAAAAAGCCGAAGGCCGGCGCGTGATTCTGCTCATCGACGAGGCGCAGAACTTAAGCAAAGAAGTGCTGGAGCAAATCCGGCTTCTCTCCAATCTGGAAACCACCAAAGACAAGCTCCTTCAGATAATTCTGGTGGGCCAGCCGGAACTGGGCGAAATGCTCGATTCCTATGAACTGCGTCAGCTCGGGCAGCGGATTTCATTGAGCTGCCGGCTTCAGGCGCTTTCCCTTGCGGAAACCAGGCAATATATCGCGCATCGGATAGCCGTGGCGGCCCAAAAACCGGCGGATATATTTAGCGCCGCCGCGATCCGCCGTATTTTCCGGTTTTCCAGAGGGGTTCCCAGGCTGATCAATATCGCCTGTGACCGGGCGCTGCTGACTGCCTATGGACTTAACCGGCGCGGCGTTTCAGGCCGAACCGCCCGTTTCGCCTTGCTGGAACTGGCCACCCGCGGTGAAATCAACCGCGAAACAGCGGCGACGGACAGGAAGCGCGGTTTTGCCCTGGCGGCCCTGTGCGCGGTTCTGGCCATCGTGCTGCTGTATCAGTCAGGCATTGGCGGACGCAAGGGGTTTTTGAAAAATGCGGGAGCGTTATCCCCGGTAGTTCAGCCGTCATTCCGGCCCGCGGCAGGGAGATCCACTTCAGGACCGCCTCAACCCTCGCCGCCCGCAGCTGCGATCCAACCGGCAGTATTGCCCGCAGTGCCGCACGCCGATACTTCCGCTTCAGGCGCTTCAAAAAAGACGACGTTGAACTTGCAGGAACGCTTGATCACAGCCGGGGATCTTTCTCGGAAAACAGCTTTTATCCGGCTGTTGAAGTTCTGGCATATCAACTCCGGCATGACAGCCGGTTTAAGCGAAATTCCCGGCCGGATTTCAAATGACATGACATTTTTTTCTCTTGCGGCCATGCAAAACGGGTTGACCGCAACCCCTGTTGATAATGACCTCGGCCGGATGGTGGCGTTGAATCTTCCGGCGATATTGCGGTTTTATCATCCCCTGGACCGGCATCCGGTATATGCCATTGCGGCCAGGGCGTCTTCGGACGCCATGACCCTTATCTTTGATGAATCCGGGCAAACCGTGGAGGCGTCATATCCCGAAATCATGAAAAGCTGGGACGGCAGCGGGTTCGTTTTCTGGAAAAATTTTTATAATTACAAGGGGGTCATTGCGTTCAGCGCCCCGGAAGAAGCGGTTATCGCCTTAAAGCTCAATTTGCGAGCTATCGGGTACAGTAACATCGATGTCAACGGCGCATTTGATGCGGAAACGCAGACGGCCATCAAAGATATTCAGGCCAGGCATGGCATTCCAGTGGACGGGTTTGCCGGAACCCTTACCCAGATCGTGCTGTATAATGAAACGCCTTCCCTTGAAATCCCGCGTTTGTGGGAGCCTGGGGCGCCGGCTGTGGTCATGGATGCCCCCAAATCTTCTGATAACGTTAAGCCGTTACCGGAAAGCCAATCGGATTAAAGGAACCAGGATGTGAGCGCTATTCTTGAAGCACTGAAAAAACTCGAACAGGAAACCTTGGACCCCTCCGGCCATCCATTGCGCCCGGAAATCAACCGTCACGGAAAGCAGCGCGGGATTTTCCTCGCCGGGGCGCTGGCTGCGGGCGTCATTCTTTGCGGGCTTGCCGGTTACGGCGTGGTGGTTTTGAAGCGGATAGCTCCTGTATCCAATGCTTCTGTGTCCGCTGTGTCCGCAATTGACCAGCGGGCAGCGCTATCAAACGCTGCCGAGCCGCATTCTCAGACCGCCCGGCAATCCCGGATCATGCAGCCGGTTCCGGCCCCGCAGCCCAGGCAAACGGAGATACCGGCCATGCCAGTGGCGTCCCGAACCGGGGAGAAGGCGGAACCCCCCGCGCCGGAAGGAAAAATCATCGCTCTGGCGCTGGATCAGGAAAAACCGCCAGAGGAACCATCCAAAGAAACGGATGCAACTGCCGTGCTCCTGCCGGCGGAAACGATTCCGGAAGCGAAGAATCATACCGGCGGCGCGTCAGGGCCCAGTACGCCATCTGGCGTTGTCCTTGAAATTATTGATGATCCGGGAACGGTGCTTCAGGCTATTTCCTGGTCCCAGGATACGTCCCGGCGGCTGGCGGTCATTAACGGCAAAATTTGCAGGGAAACGGAGCAGATGAACGGGTATGTGATTCTTACCATCAACCCTGAGGATGTGGTGGTGTCCAAGGGCTCCGTTACCGGACGGCTGGTGTTTAAAATCCATTGAAGGCCGCCTTTCTCATTCCATTTTGCATTCAAGATGACATCAAGGCGGCAAGAAGAAGGCGACGCAGGCTTACTGCTTGTAAGTTGAGGAGCCGACGACGCAGCCAACGCGGATGCCGCCTGAATGCGAATTGGAATCAGGCGTGCAGATACGCTTCAATGATCCGGCATGCCTTTATGGAGCCCCCTTTTTTCTCTTCCATATATCTTGCGGCGGCTCTCCGGCGGGATGGACAGGATGCGGGATGATTCAACTGGCGCACCAGTTCTCCTGCAACGGCGTTCCCGTCAGCGGTTTTGATGGCGAGTCCCTGCTTGAAAACATCGTCCCCCACCCATGCGAAATTGTCCCAGAACGGGCCGATCACCGGAATGATGCCGTGTATCATGGGTTCTAAGAAATTCTGCCCCCCCAGCGGCGCGAGGCTTCCCCCGACGAATACGGCGGCTGCCAGCGCGTAGGCATGGTTCAATTCTCCGAAGCTGTCCCATAAAATAACGGTTCCGGCCTGGGCCGACCCATTTTCCAGGGTGGAACGGAGCCGCCAGGGGATATTCAGCCGGTTCAGGCGCTGTTCCCAGGCGCTGATGCGGTGCATGTGGCGCGGGAAAAGGCCGATGACGGTCCCGGGCGCTTGAGAGCGGACTTTCTGAATAATCAAGCCGATCGCATCTTCTTCCGGCTCCCGTACGGAGCCCAGCACCAGAAAGGGCGAATCGCCCGGCAGCCATTTTTTAAGGGGATTATCGCTGATATCCGTCTTTGTCTGTAACCGGTCAAACTTGATGTTGGGCATGGTCTCCACCCTTTCCGGCCCGAAGAGCGAGGCGAGGCGGCGGGCGTCGTCATTGGAAATGGCGAGAATCCGGTCCGGGCCAAGGGCTTTCCAGAACGACGGCCACAGAAGATAGCGTTTGAGGCTTTTGGGCGTCAACCGTCCGTTGACCAGAATGGTTTTCCGGCCGTTTTTTTTCAGCGCCGCCAGCAGTCCCGGCCAGATTTCCGTTTCCAGAAGAACCATCAGCCGTGGCTCTACGCAAGCCACGGCTTTTTCCATGATGGATGGCCGGTCAAAGGGGAAATACGCGCAGGCGGCGGTTATAAGCGGATTGGTTTTGGAGACCGCTGCGATGGCGCGGTCCAGAATGTCCAGCCCCTGCCGGGTATTGGTGGTGACCAGAACGCGTATGGGCCGGCTGGGGGCAAGGGTTTCCATCAACGACCACGCAAGAAACGATTCGCCGGCGGAAGCCGCCTGTATCCACAAATCCGCGGACGGCAGGCTCCCGGCGCTGCGTTCGGCAAACCCTTCCTTCATCCGGGCATTCAGCCGCAGGAACGGCATGCACCATCGCCAGACAGATTCATAGATGCGCAGGGCCGCTGATATTTTTTGGGAGATCATTATAAACGCTTCACCGGGTAAAAACATGTAAGATTCCATTTAGACCGTGCAATCAGATATCACTGATCAATTTTTACATGCAATAAAAAACGGTAACGCACCAGAAGCGGTTGTATTTTGAGCAAATGCTTTAAAAGATCTTGACATCCGGACCCTGATTCATTAATTTTTCAAATTATGGGCAAATGCCCGTAAATTTCGGGCCAAAACCAAGCTATTGAAATATCCCTAAGAAATTATTCAGTTCCACAAAATGGAGGGTTGAATCGTATGATGGAAAAAGTAATCAAACTCGGAGGGAAAAAGCAAAGCACCTTTATGGACATGGTGAAGGGGCTCCTTCCGGAAGGCGGAAACCTGAATTTGTGCCTGACCTGCGGGGCCTGTTCGTCCGGATGCCCCGCCACCGGGCTGGAAAATATGGACCCCCGCAAGTTCCTCAGAATGGCGGCGCTCGGCATGGATGATGAAGTCACCAGCACCCCTTGGGTGTGGATGTGCACCATGTGCCAGCGGTGTATTTATGTCTGCCCGATGAAGATCGATATTCCGCAGCTAGTTTATAACGCCCGGAACACATGGCCCAGGGACAAACGGCCCAAGGGCATCCTCGGATCCTGCGACATGGCGCTTAAAAATGAAAGCGGCAGCGCCATGGGCACTTCGCCTGAGGATTTCGCCTTTGTGGTGGAAGACATCCTGGCGGAATACCAGGAGGCCCAGCCCGAATTCAAGGACATGGAAGCCCCTATCGATAAGATGGGCGCGGAGTTTTTTTTAAACCAGAATTCCAGGGAGCCGGTAACGGAGCCCGACGAGATGCTGCCGCTCTGGAAAATCCTTCACCTGGTGGGCGCGAACTGGACTTACGGGTCCAAGGGATGGGGCGGTGAGAACTATTGCCTGTTTCTGGCGGAAGACGCAAGCTGGAAACACCTGGTGCGGCAGTCAACGGACAAGGCCCACGAGCTGGGGTGCAAAACCTTTCTCAACACCGAGTGAGGGCACGTGACATTCGCAGTCCGGGCCGGACTGAAAAAATTCAAAATCGAGCATCGGTTTGAAGTGAAAAATATTTACGAATACTATGCCAAATGGATTCGTGAAGGCAAATTAAAGGTCAATTCCGACTGGAACAAGGATCTGAAAATTAAATTCACGGTTCAGGATCCCTGCCAGATCGTCCGCAAAAGTTTTGGGGACCCCATTGCCGAGGATTTGCGGTTTGTGGTGAAATCCGTGGTGGGCGAGGAGAATTTCATCGACATGACCCCCAACCGGTCGAATAACTATTGCTGCGGCGGCGGCGGCGGGTTTCTCCAGTCCGGATTCAAGGACCAGCGCCTGGAATACGGCCGGTTGAAGGACGAGCAGATCAAGGCCACGGGCGCGGACTACTGTATCGCGGGTTGCCATAACTGTCACGCCCAGATCCATGAACTCAGCGAGCATTACGGCGGGCATTATCCGGTGGTGCATCTGTGGACCATGATATGCCTCTCTTTAGGCATTCTCGGTCCCAATGAGCGAACTTATCTGGGCGATGATTTGAAGGAAGTCAACGTGTTTCATCCGGAGTCAGCCATGTAATTCCAATTCGCATTCAAGCGGCATTTGCGTTGGTTGCGTCGTCGGCTCCTCAACGTATAAAACATACGTCTGCGTCGCCTCCTCCTGGCCGCCTTGATGCCATCTTGAATGCAAAATGGAACAATAACCGATGTGCCGGCCTGTCGCGGAACCTAAAATAAATAATGTCCTTTGCCTCCAGATTTCAAAGACCCACATTATTCCGCGGCAGGCTGATCGGATTTTGACGGCAATGGTTACGGAGGTCGCCATGAATGATAAACAGAGTCCATCGCTTGAAGAGCTTGAACAGCGGCGGGCCAGGTCGCTCTTGGTTTCGGAAAAAGCCGTGGCGGAATATCCGGATGTTTACCGTGAAATCAAAAAAATGGTCCTGGCCGTCATCCAAACGCCCCTTGAGATCGGCGATTATTATAAGACCGCCCGAAAACTCGCGGTCCTGCTTGAAAAACTGGCGCGAACCGACGCCAATTCCCTTTTCTATTATTTCGCCAAAAATATCGATCCCTTAAAATGCGGCCGGGCCATGTATTTCCGCGCCGATTGCCTGGATTTGCGGGAACAGTTAAAATGCATCGATGAATTAAGGGCCAGTTCACATCATATCCGGTTGATCGGTAGAAAGAACCCTTCCCCAAAAGACGAAAACCTTCCCTTTGACTCAGCACCTTGACAATACTGACAGTGGTCATTATTATGGTCTTAATTTCTGATTGTTTATAAGGAGGAACTCCGCCTTTTCATCTGCCATAAAAAATCATGTTCCGTTTTCCTCTACCTTTTTAAACCCGGAAGCGCAAAGTGAATTACACGGTGGCCCATTCGGATGGCAAAATCGACGTTATACACGTATTGAATGGTTTAATGTTCTAAAATAATTAATTATATTTTTATAGTAATAACAAAATGTGAATTTTACGGGCCGGGTTTTCTATCCGATGGTTTCTTTGACGATTTTCAAGAGTTCGTCCCGGTCAAAGGGCTTGGAAAGGCTCGCCACGGCTTTTGTTATCGCGTATTTGTTGCCGGAAAGCCCGCTGATGACGATCACCGGCGTGTTTTTCAGGGATTTGTCGGCGGCCAGCTTCCGGTAAAACCGGGGGCCCCATTCATCGGGCAGTTCAATGTCCAACGTGATGAGGTCCGGATGCTCCTGTTTGGCGAGGTCATACCCGCCCTGGGCGGTCATGGCGGTGAAGGCATTGTAGCCATTGTCTTCAAAAAAGGTTTTCAGATAATCCGAAACCGCAGGGTCGTCTTCAATAATTAATATTTTTTTCATCATCATGCACCCCTTTGCAAAGCCTGTCATGTCCATTGGTCCGATACAAACACACGCAAATGGCCGCTGGCCGGCCCCTATCTGGGAATGGGCCGGTTGATGCTGATCACCGGACAGTTGGCCCGGAGAATGACCTGCTCCGCGACACTGCCGAGAGCGCCTTCGCCGTCTCCTGTTTTTTTCCTGGTATGGTGGCCCATCACGATCAGATCCGCATGTTTTTCCCTGGCGTATTTGACGATTTCCACAAACGGAATGCCTTCCCATACGTCCACTTCATAGTTTTTGAAATCACGCATTTTTGAAATATACCGGAACCGCATCTGCTGGCGCGCTTTCCGGATCTGGTCGTCGATATCATCCTGGGAATGGAGGGTATTTATTTGGCATCCGGTAATGTCCAGGGCGTGAAGGAGAAGCAGTTCGCAGTCAAATGTTTTGGCGAGATCGAACGCGAATGCGAACGCCGTATCCGCGCTTTCTGAAAAATCCGTTCCGAACACGATGTTGGAAAAACCGCCCCAGAAAGACCCGGCCGGACGGTTGATGACCATGACCGGGCAGTGGGCCGCCTTGGCCACCTGCTGGAATGTGGAGCCGGTGATGTTTCTGCGGGCGGCATACGCTCCGGTCGCGCCGGTGCTGCCCCCCATCACGATGATATCCGGCTGGGTCCGCCGGGCCAGGCGCAGAATTTCCCGGTGCGCTTCCCCCACCGCCACTTCAATGGCGCAGTCCATGGATGGTTTGATCTGGTGGTCATAATAGGCGCGGATTTCCTCCTTGACCAGATCGCGGTAATTGTCGTCCAGCGCCACCTGTTCCCCGGTGGTCAGATCCACCACCACCTGGCTGAATCCCCGGGTGGGCACGCCGATGACATGAAACGCGTCAATATGGGCATTGTATCGCCGGGCCATGTCAAAAGCCACACGGGCGGCATGATCGCATGCGTTGGTGGCGGAAGTGGCGAATAAAATTTTTTTAAACATGGGTCACCTCATTTTATTTGGAGGTTCAGCGGCTGCTGTTTCCGGGCCGGGCTTTATTCCTTTGGTTTCAGGTGTTCGGGAATTTCAACCATGCCAAGCACCAGGGGTTTTAAAAAAGACCAGCGGATGCCGATTTGGTATGTTTCCTCAAGATCGCGGATGGCGTCCCAGCAATTATGGCATGGGGCGAGCACCAGTTTGGCGCCGGTCTTGATGATCTGGTCACGTTTGGTGATGAGCGCCTTGTTGCGCTGCTCGCGGTACAGCCCGATGCCGTTGAATCCGCCGCCGCCGCCGCAGCAATAGTTGTGCTCGCGGTTGGGAGACATGTCGATGAAATAGCCCGGCTCCACGATATAACGGATGATTTCCCGGGTGATCTCCTTTAAACCGTGATTCCGGACATAATTGCAGGAGTCCTGGAGGGTCACCGGCTCCTTGATGCGCCTGGCCGGGTCGATTTTCAGCTTGCCGGTGCGCAGGGCTTCGGCAAGCCATTCCACATAATGAATGGATTCCACCGGCGGGAGGCCGTCTTTTCTGCCTGCCCAGTATGGGCCCTCCACCACCGTGGCGCGATGGGCATGTCCACATTCGGTGCCCACCATACGTTTGGGTTTCAATCGCTCCATCGCGTCGTAAACCGATTCCACCTGCATTTTGCAGGCCGCCCAGTCCCCGGCGAACATGGCCAGGCTGGTCTGCTCCCATCCCTTGCTGGTGACGGTCCAGTTTTCACCGGCGAGATGGAATAAAATAGCGGCCTGGGCCAGGTCTTCCGGGTAATGCTTGACTTCCCGTGCATTGACCGTATACAGGATGTCCGCGCCAACCTTGTCGATGGGGATGGTCAGGCCCGGATATTCCTCCTCGTTTTCTTCCGCCATCCAGAGGAATGTGTCGATGAATTCCTCATCCGTGACATCCATCTGGGCGTTATAGACCCGGTGCATACCGGCCCCGATTTTCATTTCCCAGGGCACGAACCCCTGCTGATACAGGAGGCCCCGAAGGTAGCTGAACATCACGCCCATGTCGATGCCGTGGGGACAGTAGAGGCCGCAGCGGTTGCAGCAGGTGCATTTGGCCCATGCGGTTTCCATGGCCATGTGCATGAATGCGTTATCGACATTGCCCTTGCGCCGGATGATTTCGCCCAAGGTGGATTGAATTTTATAGGCGGGAACCTGCTTGGGGTCGCGGTCATTGATGCGGTAAAAAAAACAACTGTCCGCGCACATGCCGCAATGCGCGCAGATGGAGAGCCAGGTGCGGATGCGGGATTTGCAGGTTTTTTCAATGGTGTCCCGCAAAAGCCCGCGATCGACATCCAAAGACTTCATTTCCTGATAATATTGCCGCCCGCCGGTGTCGCTCAGCAGTGTTTTTAACGCCGCGTCGGTCTGGATGGGCTGCTTGTTGCACAAACTTCCTTCAGGCATCTGTCGTTTCTCCCGTGCTGGAATTCATTGGCCCTGATGCAATTTTTATGGGGGTATTTCCTTTTGATCAGTTCCTTGTGTGCAAAACTTATTGTCTACTGGCTCAACTTGGAGCTCGCAATGCGGTTGAGGCTGACACCGGATTCAGCAGCTTGTAAAGCCAATTTTCGATGAACGTCAGGCGGAACCCGGACCATAAATTTCCCGCTATAATTTTTACATGCGATCGGCTCAGGGATCGGCTCATCATTTATGCCCATGTCCAATAAAATATCGGCCACGAGCTTTCGGATCCCTTTCAGAGCCTTTTCCGGCTTATCCGCCAGCCAGCTCAAACTTGGAAATTCAGCACACAAGGCTACATACTCATTATCATCTTCAGACCAGGTAACCCGGTATGTATATTTATCATTTTTTTGCGCCATGACTGGCCTCCAGTTTTTCGATCGCCAAAAGTACCTGTTTTACTTGGTATGCCTTGGCCTTCCCGTTGCTTTTTTGAATGTTTACCCTTGGATCACCTTGCCAGGGGGTTCTATAAACGCGATGGCTGCTTTTTTTCTGGCGCGGTTCTCCGAAAAAATGGTCACAGATCCTGCATAATTCCGAAAAACGCACGTCCTTGACATTCCGTTGCATCAGTATCAGCAATTCATCGATTTTTGTCATGTCAAAATGGTATCATTATTGGTATCAATGTCAAGAGTTGGGTTTTTGTTTACCTGACACGGTGGCCTTGTCGGGCCTTATATTTTTGTTTGACAATTCAACATAAATACGTACAATAAATTGTACAGGAGGAACCCAAAATGAAAGCTATAACCTATACATCGGCAAGGCAAAACCTCGCAAGAACAATGGACAAGGTCTGTGAGGACCGCTCCCCAATTATAGTGACACGTAAATCATCCAATTCTGTTGTTATCATGTCACTTGAGGACTATGAATCGCTTGAAGAAACAGCATATCTTTTGAGATCACCGAAAAATACAAAACGTCTTTTAGAATCAATAGCCCAGCTTGAAAATGGAAAAGGACATGAAAAGGAGCTTATGGATTGAAGCTCGTTTTTTCTGACCATGCATGGGAC
This sequence comes from Desulfobacteraceae bacterium, assembly GCA_027353395.1. GTDB lineage: Bacteria > Desulfobacterota > Desulfobacteria > Desulfobacterales > Desulfosalsimonadaceae > SURF-3. Next base: position 346 of record DAIEHU010000038.1, on the reverse strand, counting down.
GATTCCCTTTTCTGGCAAAAAACAGACAAACAAATTTTACGCCGAATCAATACCCTGATCAAGGATACAATGCGTAACCCATTTGAGGGCATTGGTAAACCTGAACCATTAAAACATGCCCTCTCAGGGTATTGGTCTCGACGAATAACTGATGAACATCGATTTATCTACAAAGTGTCTGAAAATGCTATTGAAATAGCACAACTCCGATACCACTATTGACACCTCGACCCGCTAACGGTTTGCGTTAGCGGTTGGCGGGCGGGCTGGGAAAATGTTTGAGAGCAGGAAAAACCAGAAGCCAGAAAAATGCTTGTAAATCGCGCAGAATCCCGCCAATCCACTG
>DAIEHU010000389.1 GCA_027353395.1 Desulfobacteraceae bacterium | reverse complement strand
AAATGCGGCGGCCGGATTCCAGGCGGCTGTCAGTGCTTTTACCCTGTCCGCGGGTGCAAATTCATCCCTGCTGCCGGTGACCACTATTTTTAAATTCGGCATGGGCGTAGCGGCGTCAAAGTCCATCATGGCCATCGGCGGAGCCACCATGATGATGCCGTCCGCCGGTATCTTGTCCGTCGTTTTTGCAATGACCCAGGCCCCGAACGAATACCCCGCCAGATCAACGGATGTTATCCCCTGTCCCTTCAAAAATTGAAACGCGGCCAAAAGGTCCGCCTGTTCTCCGATGCCGCCATCATAGTCGCCGGTGCTGGCGCCAACCCCCCTGAAGTTGAACCGGAGCGTGGTATGCCGCTTTTTCTGATAAGCGCCGACAATGGTTTCCGCCACATTATTGGTCATGTCACCGCCGTACAGGGGATGCGGGTGGACCGCCACCACGCCGCGCCCGGTGCTTCCGATGCTCATCAGTCCTTCCAGCTGGATTCCGTTTTCACAGAAAATAGTGATCTTCTGTTCACGCATTTTTCGTCTCCGGTTTGGACAAAAGAGCAAAAATTCCCGGCCACAGCTCGTTTCGCTGCCAGTTTTTGAGCGGGGGGATTTCATTCGCGTCATCCGTTTTTTTGAGATTTAATTCAGCGATCATTTTTAAAGTTGCATTGTTAATCAGAACGCCCGGATCCATGCACAGGTCTTTGGCTTTCTGCTCCCGCCACGTTTTAAGCTTGTTGAATTTATCGGCAACATCACTGCTGGCGCGGAGCTGCCGGACGTATGGATAGTTCGGGAGAAGGCTGTCCGGAACCGCCAGCGCCGTTTGAACGATGTTAATCATGGCGTGGCCATACATGTGCATCTGCTTTTCGCTTAACGCCCGGATATTGCTTAGTTCACTCATGGTTTGGGGCTTTGCCTGGGCGATGGTCAACAGAGAGGCGTTCCCGATAACTTTAAACAGGGGCCGGTCTTTTTGTTCCGCCAGGTTCAGGCGGAATTCCAGCAAGGCTTCAAGCACGGCAAGATCCCGGCGGTCGAGATGGCCCGCGCCTTTTACCTTGAGAAACAGGGGCCGTTCATTCGCCGGCGCAGATCTGACAAGGGTCAGGTCACGGCATTCTTCCAGAACCCATTCCAGCCGGTTCAGTTCTTTCAGCTCCTGTTGCAGGGCCTCATAAAGTGGAATCAGGTAATGCACGTCTTTGGCCCCATAGGTAATCATTTCCCGGGGCAGGGGCCGCTGGGACCAGTCTTTTTTCTGGTATTTTTTTTCAAGAATGACATTGAATCGTTTTTTTAAGACCGCATCCAGACCGGTTTCGGCAAGTCCCATAAACCGGCTGGCCAGCTCTGTATCAAACAGGTTGTGAATAATGATGCCATAATCCCGGTATAGGCTCCGGACGTCATAATCCGCGCCGTGAAAAATTTTGATGATGGATCCATTTGACAATGCGCGGGATAGCGGCGACATGTCGGGAATGGGCAGCGGGTCGACAATATAACAGGCGGTCCGGGTGGCGATCTGAATCAGGCATACTTTTTCCTTGAAATGAAACATGGAATCCGCTTCCAGATCGAACGCAATGAGCGGCTCCGTGCAAAGGTAGTCCATCATGGTGTTTAAACCGGCCATGTTCTCGATATATTGAAGCGGGCCGGGGGTTATCATGAGCGCATCTTTATGCGCTGGCGAGTGTTGAAGCATATTTCTCCTTGACCTGTATGAGCATTTTCTCTAAGTTTCCAATCTGATTATCAGATATTTTTTAATAACGATTAAATTCTATATGGGCATACGTCAATGATTAATATCTCTTTTCCGGATGGGAATGTA
>DAIEHU010000388.1 GCA_027353395.1 Desulfobacteraceae bacterium | reverse complement strand
CTCAATGGGAATGGTCGACCCGGACAATGCGTGCTCCAGCTCGCCGACGGCCTGGGGGAAATGATTCAGGCAACCAGCGACCGGGATCTCGCGGAAACCGCCAGAAACGCCCTGATCCAAATACTCACCGGGTTCTCGGGCAAACCCTGCCGTGCTGCGGCGGAAGCCCTTGGCAGCGTGCCGCTGTCGATCAACGGCCCGGCGCTTCCGGAAAAATCGGGGGGCGGCGTACCGGCGATTTCGGTCTCATGGGGGCGGCTCTTGGAAGTATCCGGATTTTCAGATGATTCATTGTTCCAATGGAAAGGCCGGAACATTCTTATTTCCGCTCCTGGGAAAAACCATGTGCTGGTGCTGAAAATGGCGCGGGCGGGTGAAGACCCGGCCGGGCTTGCTGATGAAGGCCTGTGGATGGATTTTCTGACCGGCCGGGCGGATGATTTTCTGGGTGACGCAGATGGTTCCGGCGCGGCTCACGGATTTCAGATTCCGCGCCCCATAAGGATTTCCGGCAGTCATGTTTTCCGGATTGACGATCTCCCTGCTGGCCTTCCGGATCCCGGCCACGGCGGCGCAAACAGCCTGGCCATCGACCCCCGCGCCTATGCCGTGGGATTTACCGCGCCCTTGGATTATTTCTGCTATCCCAATGAGCATGAGGACGCCCACCCCCTGCCTGAAGCTGTATTTTTTGATATCATGCGCCGGAATGCGTGGCTTCTGGGACGTCTGACATCCTTCGGCATCGTCCACACGGCCCCCATACCGCTGTTTCATAACCGGGTGCAGCGGGAACGGCGCGAAGATCGCGGGCTTTATGAATGGCCCAAGGCCGGGCGGCTCGACCGGTGGCTCTCTTCCTGCCGGTTTCCCAATATCGGCAAAACCGGAATCCGGGATTTCGAGCATTTCATTTCTTTTTCCGGATCTTCCCGCAAACTCTACCAGTATATCGGCTCCCACGTGCTGAGCCTGGTGCTGGTGGCAGGCTCCTATTTCCGGAACCAGGAGGCCGGACTCGTGGGGCTTGACGATGGAGGCAATCCGGTGGACGCCCGCCATTTGTTTGACGCCCGTCTTTTCTCCGAAACCGTTCACAGCATATTTTTGAATTATTACAAGGGTTTTACCGGAAACTCATTCTGCGGCCCCCTGCCCGTGGATCTCGACGCCTTTGTCTGCCGCCTGATCGATGAAATGGGGGTGGACCGGCATATGGAAGAAATTCTGCGGGTGGCGGAGCAGACCGCCATGACGGATGCGGCGTTTGCTGATTTTCTGGAAAGCCGGGGATTTAATGAGGCGCAAATCCAGGAGTTTGAAAAAGGACGGCAGGACATCCCCATCCTCACCGGCCCCCATCTCGGCGGGTTCAATCAACCCATTTCCGTGCCCGAACTCATTGAATTCACTGGAGCCGCCTCGGCCCTGTGCGTGGCCGACCGGTATTTCCGGGTGAAATTCGCGGCGGCGTTAAACGATTTTATATTTCAGCCCTGGTTGACCGCTCTTGTCTCAGATATTGAGGGCAAAACGGATTGCCCGCCCGACATCAACCATCTTTGACAAAGGCAGGGATGCAATCAGAGATCCTATTTTCGCCTTTGATACGGTCTGCAAGTGGTCGCAATTGACTGCGCAATCCTGGGGCATGCCGTCGGCTTTCGAGAGAAAGACCTCGGACGGTATATTCCGGACCGTCGTTGTGATGGGCGCGATTGTTACCTCCCCCAGGTATTCCAGCACGGAATCTCTCGTCAGGATAAGAACCGGACGTTTTTTATCCGGCGGCACGAACTTGTACCAGCGAATTTCACCGTGTTTCATTCGTCACCCCAGGTCTGCTCAGTTTCCCAAA
>DAIEHU010000387.1 GCA_027353395.1 Desulfobacteraceae bacterium | reverse complement strand
CCAGTGGTCGAAATCACCGGAACCCCGCAGGCCATGGCTTCACCCGCCGGTAGTCCGAATCCTTCATAGATTGACGGAATCACGGCCACGGTGGCTTTGGCGTACTGGCGCACAAATTCCGCGTCAGAGATGCGGCCCGTAAACGTGACGAACCGGCCGATGCCCAGTTCTTGTATATGACGGACGATTTTGCCGTTTTTTTTGGGTGTTCCCACCACAATCAGACGCACCGGCTGGCGTTTTGTGATTTCCGCCACAGACGACAGCAGATAATGAAGTCCTTTCAAGGGGGTGTCGGCACTGTTGGTCACGATAATCCGGTTTTTCTGACGTGGAACTTCAGGCACAGGATAAAACAGGCCGGTGTTGATGCCGTTGGGAATGATGCTGAACCGGTGCGCCGGAATGTGGAACTCCTGGCTGATGTCTTTCCGGGCGCATTCGGAAACGGTAATAATATGTGGCAGGGTCCGGGCCACCTGTTTTTGCATATGCAGGAAAGAATACCACCGCAGATGTTTAAGCTTTTTCCACAACAGGGTTTCCGATTTGACGGCGATCTTCAAATCAACGGTAATGGGATGATGGATGGTGGCGACCGTCGGCATCTTGCGTTTGATTCGCCAAAGGCCGTAAGAGAGGCTCTGGTTATCATGAACAATGTCGTATGGATGATGGTGTTTGGTTAAATACCGGCGGGCGCGCATCCCGAAAGTCTGGATTTCTGAAAATCCCATGGTGGCGACCCCGAGCCATTCAATTAGATTGATGGGATCGCATAGTTCGGTAAGTTTGGGGATACGGAACAGGTCGTCCGGGTTATACAGGTCGAGGCTCGGCAGTTTGATCAGGCGCGCTCCGGCATCCAGAACCGGGTAGGGCGGGCCGGAAATAACATCCACCGTGTGGCCCAGACCGGCAAGCGCCCTGCTCAGATTTTGGATATAAACGCCCTGACCGCCGCAATGGGGGTTGCTCCTGTAACTGAGGAGGCAGATTCGAAGCGCCTGGTTTTGAGATGTTCCTGAAATCATCGGCCCAATTAATTGACGATTCTGCTTTTATGTATTATAAAGGGAGTCAAATAAATTGATTCCAATATAGCCGGTCACCGTTTTCGTCAAGACAATTCTGACGATGGCCCGCCCCTTGGGTTCCTTTAAATTAAGGATATGCGGAAAGCAATCTGGCCGTCGGAATCAAATCCAAAATCTAAAATTCAAAGTGAAATGCCCGGACAGGCGGGGTTTAAAGAAGGCGAATAGTGATGGACCAGTCCAGATTATGTGTGAACATAGGCGGCATTGAACTGAAGAATCCGGTCATGACCGCTTCCGGCACCTTCGGATACGGGCGCGAATTTCATGAATTGGTGGATCTGGGGCGTCTTGGCGGCATTATCGTCAAAGGCCTCGCCCTGAAACCTGTTTCCGGGAATCCGCCCCCCCGGATCATTGAAACCCCCTGCGGCATGTTAAACGCCATCGGCCTTGAAAACATCGGGATAGAGGCTTTTATCCGGGACAAGCTTCCTTTTTTAAGGGAATTGCCGACGCCCGTATTTGTAAACATTTATGGAAAAACTGTTGAAGAATATGTCGCGCTGGCGGATCGCATTGATAGGGAGAAAGACATTGCGGGTATTGAGGTGAACATTTCCTGCCCCAACGTCAAGGCCGGGGGGGTGGTCTTTGGCGTGGATAAACGCGCGGCGGCGGATGTTGTCGGCAGGGTGCGTAAACACACAAAAAAGCCCCTGATGGTAAAGCTTTCTCCCAATGTCACGGATATTGTTGAGATCGCTAGAAGCGTCGAGGATGCCGGGGCGGATTCGGTGTCCCTGATCAATACCATTACCGGCATGGCCAT
>DAIEHU010000386.1 GCA_027353395.1 Desulfobacteraceae bacterium | reverse complement strand
AGAACAGGACTTTTCTCCTGGGCCAGCATGCTTAAAAACCGCCGGATCCGTCGTTTGAACGCTTCCACAACCTCTGGTTCTTGCAGATCGTGGTGGAGAAAAATCGTATGGCGGCCAAAAAACTTGGTGAAGCCGTCCTCGAAACACGGAACTGGTTTTTCCGGAAAAAACGCATCAAAGTCGTTCCGCAGAAAATGAATCACCCCTTCAAAGGACGAAAGAATATAGTCAAACGGAAAGGCCTCCTGACACAAGGCCATCTTTTTCCGCAGCACAGCCGCCACGCCGCACCATCCACCGATGGAGACAATCTTTTCATTATGGGTTTCGATATTCATCATGTTTTTGCAGGAAGATAATGAAAATGATTCAATTCAATTCAGTTCACTTCACTTCAGCCAGCAAGAGATCCACTGAAGCTGACTCCCTGACCAGCCAGTTCCAGTTTCGTTCCACCTCTTTCTGAATTGCATCCACGACGTATTTGTATTCCGGCTTGAAAAGGTGCCTGAACCTTCCCTGGAGGAACATCCATTCGGTGACCGGCACTTCTGTTTTGGGCGTATAATTGATCTGATACACCCCGTCAATCACTTCATACAGGGGCCAATATCTGCACTCAACCCCCAGCCGCGCCACTTCCACCGCCATGTCCGGCGCGATCTTCCATCCGGGAATACATGGGGACAGCAGATTGATAAAGGCCGGGCCGTCAAGTTCAATGGCTTTTTTCAGCTTTTCCGACAAATCCACCGGATCATGAATGCTGGCCTGGGCCACATAGCCGATATCGTGGGCCACCATAATCCGCGAAAGATCCTTCCGGTTGCCCTGGCGTCCGTAGCTCTGCTCGCCCATGGGGGTGGTGGTGGTGGCGGCGCCCATGGGGGTGGCGCTGCTGCGTTGAACACCGGTATTCATGTATGCGCCGTTGTCGTAACAGACATATACCAGGTCGTGGCCTCTTTCCATGGCTCCGGAAAGGGACTGGAGCCCGATATCGTATGTGCCGCCGTCACCGCCGATGGCGATAAACTTATAGGGTTTCTCTATTTTGCCGCGTTTTTTCAGGGCCCGGTACATGGTCTCCACACCGCTCATGGAAGCGCCCACATTTTCAAACGCCGTATGAATCCACGGAATTTTCCACGCGGAATACGGAAAAATGGAAGACGCCACCTCCAGACAGCAGGTGGCGTTGCCGGCCACAATTTCATAACCATCGGTCACGCGCGTGAGCATTTTGGTGAATATGGGCACCGGACATCCCGCGCACATGCGATGCCCCCCGGCAAAAGCGCCCTCTTTTTTCGCCATTTCCTGTAAGCTGGGCATCATCAACCTCCCCGAACTTTTAAATAATCAAACATCTTTTCCACCTTGCCGGTTTCAAGATAGGTTTTGTTTTCGTTAAATATATCATGGATATCGGACATAAACAGCTCCCTGCCGCCCAGTCCGTATATCCGGTTATACACCATGGGTTTTTCCGGCGCGTCAAACAGCGCCGTCCGTATTTCAACAAACAGGGGACCATACGCGCCCATGCTTTCCGAGCGGTCCAGAACCGTGACGATTTTGACATTTTTCAGGGCCGCCGCGATTTCCTCGTATGGAAACGGCCGGAAAGACCGGATTTTTAGGAGCCCGACCTTATCAAAGGATTCCCTCCGATCATCAATGACCTCCTTGATTTCCCCGCAAACCGAATTGATGGCGATGATGACCCGCTCGGCATCGTCCAGCCGGGCGGCTTGCAGCGCCACGAACGCCGCGTTCGCCAACAGCTCCCCCCGGCGCCGTGGATCGCTCAATTCGGCGGCACGGCGGAGCAATTCGACCGCCTGCCGTGCGCCGCCGCGGCGGATCGTGAGCT
>DAIEHU010000385.1 GCA_027353395.1 Desulfobacteraceae bacterium | reverse complement strand
TGACCCAGAAGGTTGTAGCTTTCCAGAAATATGATTTCAAAAGACAGCAAAAACGGTGGCGCTTTTACGATCAACGGTTCTTATTTCCCCATGTGCTTTAAAGCCTCCGAAGGGCTGCTGGCCGCAATGCCGGGTCGCGTATCCTGGTTGACCTTTAATTCCTTGGCCTTCCACTCGGCTGAGAGATCATCTTTCGGCAGATCCGACATGGCCGGAAATTTCCTTACGGTTTTGACAGGGTAAAGCGTGAGTTGGTTTCCTTCAATGGCGTATTCAAATAGAGATTCCGATCTGAACGGTCGAGGCAAAGTGATTCTCCCTCGTGCATCGGTTTTAAGAATATTTAATTCAGCCATGCGATTTCTCCTGATTGGATTTGATTTTGATATTAATATAATGCCCATTTGTGCCAAATATCAAGGCGGGGAAAATTTACAGGCCATCAGCGGAATCAATTAATGCCGGGGAAGAAACCCGGCCTTATTACAAAGGGATAACGACTGGAACATTATGAAAAAAAACAAAATCCTTCTCGACCACGGCAGCGGCGGCAAGATCGCGAACAACCTTATCGCAGGTCTCATGTTGCCGCTGTTTGACAATCCGATTCTTTCCCGCCTGGATGACGGGGCCGCGCTTGAAATCAACGGAACCCGTCTGGCGTTTTCCACGGATTCTTTCGTTGTGGACCCCATTTTTTTCCCCGGCGGCGATATTGGCGATCTTGCGGTCAACGGCACGGTCAATGACATTGCCATGTGCGGGGCGACTCCCCTGTATTTAAGCGCCGGGCTGATCATTGAAGAAGGGTTTCCCATCACCCTTCTTGAAAAAATCCTCCGGTCCATGAGTGCCGCCGCAAAAAAAGCCGGGGTGGCGATTGTCACCGGCGACACCAAAGTGGTGCCCAAAGGGGCCGCGGATAAAATTTTCATCAATACCTCCGGTATCGGCATGATTCCCGAAGGCGTCCATGTCTCAGGCAGCCATGCCCGTCCCGGAGATCAGATCATATTGAGCGGCACTATCGCGGACCATGGCGTCACGGTGCTGGCCCAGCGGGAAGGTTTGGCATTCGATGCGCCGGTGGAAAGCGACACCGCCGCCTTAAACCATCTGGTGAACCGGATGCTGTCCGCTTGCCGGGATATACACGTGCTCCGCGACCCCACCCGCGGCGGCGTGGGAACCGTTTTAAATGAAATCGCATCTCAATCCCGAGTCGGCATCCGCATCCATGAGGAAAAAATTCCCGTCCAAAAGGCCGTGGCCGGCATCTGCGAGCTGCTGGGATTTGATCCCCTTTATATGGCCAATGAAGGAAAACTCGTGGCGTTTGTGGAAAAACGTCATGCGGACCGGGTTCTTTCCGCCATGCGTAATGACTTGATAGGGCAATCCGCTTGCATTATCGGCGAAGTTATTGACAACCATCCGGGAAAAGTCATCATGGAAACCCGGATCGGCGGGGAGCGGATTGTGGATATGCTGACCGGAGAACAGCTTCCGCGTATCTGTTAGCGCTTGCTATTTTTTTCAGATATCTTTAAAAAGAAATTTTTTAATGGATATCCATTATTCACTATTTCTTTTTAAACAGACCATTTAAAGCCAGATCACCATAATGAATCAGCACTTGAAAAACATCGGCTCCATGGAGCGCTGGACCGTCGAAAATTCCATTGATTTATACGGCATCCGCAACTGGGGCGGCGGATATTTTGATATTTCCGAAAAAGGGGAAATCGTAATCAATCCCACAGGAAATGATCCCTCCCATGTCGTCAGCATGATGGACATCATCTCCGGGATTAAAGACAGGGGCCTGGGGATGCCCATTCTCCTGCGTCTCGGCGATATCCTCCAATCACGGATTTCC
>DAIEHU010000384.1 GCA_027353395.1 Desulfobacteraceae bacterium | reverse complement strand
CACACGTGAGACCGTGGATATTGAAACGCCCAGCTCCCGGGCTATGTCTTTAAGGTTCGCCATTGGATTCCGTTAGATGCTATGCAAAGGTTTGCATGATGATAAACGAATGACGGCATTTTTGTCAAGATATTTTGGGTTGACAACCCCTTCCCGCCGGCCTCGCTTTTCCGGCCATAAAAAAAGGCCGGGGATAACCACCCGGCCTTTTTCTCTTTTTACACACACAAGGAGAATTATATAGTGCCTCTATTCAATCCAGCGTTTAATCCGCCTTTCGTCTTAAAAAAGTCGGAATGTCATAATCCACATAGGATTCTGATTTTTCGGCGGAATCACTTTTAAATGATTTTACTGCCATCACTTTGGAAGCGTTGGAAGCCGTTTTACGATCTCTGTCTTTCCGGATAAATGTCGGCAACTGCATTTCCTCGTCAAAATTTTTCATCTCTTCCGGTGTCGGATTCCTTACAATCCCCCGGGCCATGTCTTTTGACCGGGAAACATCTCTGAAATGCCGGGATCTCGGCATATGCGACTTCCCGTCGCTGATGCCCGTGGCGATCACCGTCACCCGAAGTTCATCGGTCAGAGTCTCATCCACGGATGTTCCCCAGATAATCTCCACGTCATCATCACCGATCTCGTTAAATATCCGCTCAGACGCCTCGATGGTCTCCTCCATGGTCAGTTCTGAATTGCAGGTGATATTCATGAGAACGCCGCGTGCGCCCACAATGGAATTGTCTTCCAGAAGCGGATGAGAAATGGCCCTTTCAGCGGCTTCAATGGCTCGGTTTTCGCCGCTGGACACGCCAATCCCCATAATTGCCATACCGGCTTTTGACATGATGGCCTTCACATCTGCAAAATCAAGATTCACCAGGCCGGGACGCAGGATCAAATCGGTAATGCCTTTGACGGAATGGTTCAGTATCTCATCCGCCCGTTTGAACATATCGATTAATGTGGATTTTTTGGATGCCAGCCCCCGTAAACGGTCGTTGGGGATCGTGATGACTGTGTCCGCCACTTCTTTTAAACGCGCAATACCATCTTCCGCCTGCTTGCTGCGTTTTCTGGCTTCAAACGCAAAAGGCCGCGTAACCACCCCTACCGTTAACGCTCCTAATTCCTTACAAATTTCTGCAATAACCGGCGCTGCTCCCGTACCAGTGCCACCGCCGAATCCGGCTGCGATAAACACCATATGGCTGTCCCCCAGAATTTCTCTCAGCACATCCGCGGATTCAAGCGCCGCTTCTCTGCCGACGTTCGGATCCGCGCCTGCGCCAAGTCCCTGGGTCAATGCTTCTCCCAGTTGAATTTTGATGCTGGCTTTCGATAATGCCAAGGCTTGGGAATCCGTATTGGCGACAATAAACTGAACCCCGTGAAGCTGGGAATCAATCATATTGTTCACCGCATTGCATCCCCCGCCGCCAACGCCGATAACCTTGATTTTCGCCGAATTTTCCGCTTCTACGTAAGCAAAACCGCCCATGTTACCCCTCCTTGTGTGTGTTTGTGTGTTTGTGATTATTGGTTCAACAACTTTAACCTCTTATGCCTCCAACTATATAATTTCCTTAAACCAGGTGCGCATCCGTGTCATGATCCGGTTAAAAATATTCGCGTCCCGGATTCTGAATTTCTTCTTGGACTGATTTTTGGACCCATACAGCACGAGTCCGACCGCCGTAGCGTACATGGGACTGTTGACCACATCCACCAGGCCGCTGATCTGCCGGGGCAATCCCAGCCTTACCGGAAGTTCAAATACCGATTCCGCGATTTCCGTGACGCCATCCAGCAGCGCCGCGCCGCCGGTAATGACCACGCCGGACTTGATAAAATCTTTCATGCCCGCCCGGTAGATC
>DAIEHU010000383.1 GCA_027353395.1 Desulfobacteraceae bacterium | reverse complement strand
ATTCAAGCCGCTCCATCAGCATCATCAACGGCCGCATGACACAGAACGTTCAGGAAGGCTATGTATTTTCCTATCAGATAACCCCTCTCCGGGAAGGACGGATTGAAATCCCCGCCATCTCGGTAAGCGATAATGGACGCACCGCCGTTACCCGGCCGGTGTTTATCCTGGCAAAAAAGCCGGCGGAGAGCGAGAGCGATGGTTTCAAGCTGAGAATGACGCTTTCCAAAACCGCTTGCTACGTGGGGGAGCCGGTCATCCTCACCGTGACCTGGTATTTGTCAGGAGATGTTGAATCCGCCAGTTTTTCAATCCCGTTTCTGGAAAATAAAGACCGGTTTTTTGTTTCCGACCCGAAAACCGACACCCGTTCCGGCAAACAGTATTACCGGATTCCCACCAACTCCGGCGAGGTTATTGTTGAAAAAGGACAAGGCGAGCTGGATGGACGGGCATTTTCAACCCTTTCATTCCAGAAAGTGTTGATTCCCAGCAAGTCCGGACGCATTTCCATTGACCCGGTCACGGTTTCCTATAAAAGCCTGACCGGATACCGGAACCGGAGATTTGATGACGAGTTCTTTTCGAATTTTTTCAATCAAAGCCTGCGCCAGGGCATCTACAAGCAGGGCGTGGCGCCGTCAAACAGTCTTGAACTCACGGTGAAAGACCTCCCGGCAACCGGCCGCCCGGCGAATTTCTCGGGGCTTGTGGGAACTTATCATATCGAAGCGGAAGCCAGCCCTACCACTGTCAACGTGGGAGACCCCATTACCTTGACGGTGGCGGTCAGCGGCCCGGAATTTCTGGAGCCAGTCATGCTGCCGCCATTACAGAAACAACCTGATATCATTAAGAATTTTAAAGTGCCATCCGAAATGGCCGCCGGTGAAATATCCGGCGACCGGAAAATCTTCACCCAGACCATCCGGCCCCTGCGAGCCGATGTTACGGCCGTGCCGCCCATTTTGCTGTCTTACTTCGATACCCGCACCGGAACCTATGAGACCGCACACTCAGCCCCCATTCCGCTGTCTGTCAGTCTCACGCGAATGGTGACGGCAAAGGATGCGGAAGGCAGGCAGACCAGTGAACCATCGGGTGCCCGGATTGAAACCTGGACCGCAGGCATCGCCCATAATTATGACGACGCAAGCGTGCTGGTCCGGCAGGCGCATGACCCGGTGATGTGGGCCCGGTCCCCGGCCGGTATCGCCTCCCTTGCGCTGCCCCCCGGCCTGTATCTGTTGTTATTCACCGGCACATGGGTTTATCGAAAGAAAAAGACCGATCCGGGTTCAAGCCTTGCCAGAAAGGCCGGAGCCCTGCTTGCCAGAGAAATCCAGAGCGCCGGGCAAAACGGATCTCCGGACCAGGCAATGGCCGATATTCTTACCGCGTTCAAGGCCTATTTGCGGGCCAAGCTGCGGCTGCAACCCGGCGTGTTGACATTTCATGACGTGGCGGAAAAGTTAAGCCGGAAAGGCATTGATCCGGAAACGCTGGCAGAGCTTCAATCGCTGTTTGCAGAAGGCGAGGCGGCCCGGTATGGAAACGCAGGCCACGGCAAAAATGCGGCGGATGCGGCGAAACGCGCCAGCCATCTGTTGAAACAAATGGAAAAATTATTATAAGAGGCCGTTTGAAAATGACCGCCGGAACCACAACTCATCAATGGATGTCAAGCGCCCGGCCAATCGGAGCGATGGCCCTGATGCTGGTTTTCTTTCTTTTTCCCCGGCCCGCGATTTCCGCATCCATTGCGGAAGGCGCATCGCCGTCCCAAAACCAGATCCGGAAAAACTTTGATCAGGCCAATGACTTGTTTGACCAGGCAGGCCGGGCCGCCGGAACGGCCCCTTCAATGTCCCGAGCCCTGTTCCGGCAGGCGGCGTTAGCGTATGAA
>DAIEHU010000382.1 GCA_027353395.1 Desulfobacteraceae bacterium | reverse complement strand
GCGCATTCCGTCTCTCTTCATCGCTCAGGTAGCTGTTGCGGGAACTCATGGCCAGCCCGTCGGGTTCACGAACCGTCGGATGGCTGATGATCTGGACGCCGAAATTCAAGTCCGCCGTCATGCGCCGGATAATGGCCAGTTGCTGAAAATCTTTTTCGCCGAATACCGCGATCTGAGGCGCGACTATATGAAACAGCTTGGTCACGACAGTCATCACGCCCTTAAAATGGCCGGGACGGGAAAGTCCGCACAGGTGACCGGGGAGTTTTTCCTGGTCAATATACGTATCAAACCCGTTCGGATAAACATCCCATGAATTGGGCGTAAAAAGGATATCCGCGCCCGCGCCTTCGGCCAGATGAAAATCACGTTCCAAGTCCCGGGGATAGGTGCTGAGGTCTTCACCGGGGCCGAACTGGGTGGGATTGACGAATATACTGACCACCAGCATATCGCCGAGCCTCCGGCCCTCGCGCATCAGGGACAAATGCCCTTCATGCAGATATCCCATGGTCGGAACCAGGACAATCGTCCGCCCCTGTTGGCGGCGCTGGTCTGACCAGCGCTGCATTTCTTTTATGGATTTGATGATTTCCACAATAATTTTCCCAACGTCCTGATGGGCGTTATCCTTTGGACCCGGAATTCAATGAGCGCATCACCAGCCCTGAAATCGCTTTTGGGAAATAATAGGTGGATTTCCTGGGCATGATCAGGCCTTTTTCAGCGATTGCCTGCACCTGGCGGCTGGTGGTGGGATTTAACATGAACGCCATGTCATGGGCGCCGGTGGTGATGGCAGCGATGGCCTTGACGTCCTTGCTGGTGAAACTGATGACCGTTTCATCGTCGAGCATGGCGTCGGTGAATCCCAGAAGTTTTCCCAGTATGAGGCGGGTAAGCACCGTCACATCCAGTTCTTTCAGCAACGCATCGATTTCATTTCCAAAAACCTGATCCATCATGCCCGGCCGAAGCCGCAGAACCATGAATTTCAGCTGGTCTTTCATGAAGACACCGATTTTGTGTTCACCGGGAGCAGCGGTCATGGCCTGACGGAACTGACGCTGGGTGTTGATGATATCCGCGGGATCAAACGGAAACGCTTCCATATCGAAAAAGCGGGCCGCTGCTTCCATAAACGCCTTGCGGCTGTTTTCCGCAACCGATGTCACCAGCCGGTGGGTGGGGAGAATCACCAGCCCCGGATCCTGCATGGCGCACAGATACATCATCGCGTAACTGGCCGGATGGTCATCGGAAACACCGGTTCCTGTTTCCATGAGCCATTTTTTATAATTGAGCGCGGTTTCATACCGGTGATGGCCGTCGGCGATGAATAATGGTTTTCCCTTAAAGACGCCGGATATTTTCCGGAGCATGTCCGGCTCAAGAATCCGCCACAATTGATGCCGGTGGCCGGCGTCATCGGTGAAATCATATTCCGGCGGCATGGAGGCGGCATACGCCTTAAGCCATCCCATGATGCCGGTTTCATCGGAAAAAATGGAAAATATCGGGCTGAAATTGGCGTGGCAGGCCTTGATCAGCGAGAGGCGCTCCGTCTTGACCTTTGAAAATGTCGTTTCGTGGGGAAGCACCGTCCCTTTATCAAAAGGCTCGATTTTGACGCGGCCAACCAGGCCGTACCGGTCCATTGCGCGGCCATCCACATCAAATTTCAGGGATGTCAGATAAAAACCCGGTTCCGGATCCTGGACCAGAACGCGATTTTTGCGCCAGTCCGCCAAATACGCCGCGGCCCGGGTGTAAATATTATCGGCGCCGGTATCCGTGGTTGCCGGCCTGCCCTTGTCCAGACGGATGATGCTGTTGGGGTGGCGGCGGTAAAACGCATCCCGGTCTTTGTCTGAAATGACATCGTAGGGGGGGGTGACGACATCGGATATGTTTT
>DAIEHU010000381.1 GCA_027353395.1 Desulfobacteraceae bacterium | reverse complement strand
GGCCGCGGACTTCCACCGAGCGTTGAACGATTTCATTGTGCGGCACATTGGCCACCACATGTTCATAGGTGCAGATGCCGGTGGGCAGGATTTCCGGAATATCCGTGTCCGCAAGGGTCGGGAAACCCCAATTGACGCAACCGGCTGCGGCGACACCCCATTCGGTGCCAATATCGCCCAAGGCGTTGACAAAGGCAAATATTCTCTCTTTGTTGTATTTTAAAATGGTTTTGTAATCACCCGGCTGGACGCCGCCGAAGGCCATGGCCGCACGGTTTGCGAACCCAAGGGCGAAAACCGCCGAGGAAATATCCGGACCGAAGGGAACGATACGGGTATTCCATCCGATCTGAACGCCCTGGCTGATCAGTTGATCAATGACCGATGTGCCGTTATGCTGAGCCGCGCAGAAAATATAGAGATTCCGTTTCTGGTAGTCTTCAACGATCATCTTGGCGATTTCAGGGGTCGGGGCCGCGCCCACAATGGCCGCAAAACCGGGAGCGGAACCGTCAACGAATTCCACGCCGCGCTTTCTCAAGATAACGTCATCGGCAGGGCCGACCCATTGCTTTCCGGCTTCCAGATCAGGGTCTTCCTGGGCGATATAGAAATCCGGCTCCCTTACAATTCGCAGGGCCTCAGAAATTTCAAAAGCGAGGATGGCCGCCATACCGGCGTCAAGCAAAGGCCCCAGGTACGGGAGATGGTTTTTGCTTTTGACATGGGGCGGGAGCAGTCCTCGCGCAAAGTCCAGCGGTTTCTTCAAATCTTCCAGAGTCTGAACCTTCATTCCGGTCAGTGAATAAATAACCGGAAGGTAATATCCGGTATTCGGGAATTCCACCTTTGTATCAGCGTTATATGTCTGAAGCGCCTTCCGGTATTCCCCTTCTACTGTTGACACCACTTTATAGCCACCCTGTATGGCGGCGAATGCTACTAATTTTGACATGCGTTCCTCCTTCGTTGAGGATTTAAATTCTTATATAATCAAATAGTTAATTAATTATGCACTCAGCGCCTGACGATCCGCCATATCCATCAATACACGTTCCCTGGCCTTGTCAATGCCCAAGGCTTTCCGTTTTTTATCGATATGGGCGATAATGGCTCGGGCGTGCTGGATCGGATCCGTGTACATATCCCACATGCCGCCGTAAAGTTTTTCCATCTCTTTAAAGAGATAATTCTGGAAAACAGGCGCGCCGCTGGTCTGCAAAATTCCACCGAACACGGTGTAAATGCCTGAGCTCACACAATACTGGCCGATGGCAATCGCTTTTTCACTCATCCATTCAGGGGCGCTTCCGGCTACCGGAAGATCGGAAATGTCTTTGCCGAGCCCGCCCGCATTCACCATTTCCGTCAGGGCCAGCAGTATCCGGCTGTTATCCACGCAGGAGCCCAGATGGAGGACCGGCGGGATACCAACGGTTTCGCATACTTCGGCCAGACCGGGGCCGCAGTATACCGCCGCGGTTTCCGGGGTCAGCAATCCTTCCTCGGCGCATGCAATGGCGTTGCATCCGGTGGTCAGTACAATGACATCGTTTTTAATCAGTTCTTTAATTACCGAGATGCATTCATTATTGTGCTGGGACCGGGCATTATTACAACCGACCACGCCCGCACCGCCGCGGATGCGGCCATTGATGATGTTATCATTTAATGTGTAATACGATCCACGGAAAGTCCCGCCCAAATGATACTTGATGGACTCCACGCTGAAACCGGCGATCTGGGTGGCTTTCTGCCTCGGAATCATGACTTCCGTTCCGCGGTTCTGGAAATTGTCAATGGCGATTTTAAGAATCCGCTTGGCGTCTTCCATGGCATGATGCTCGTCAAATTCAATGTGCAGTACATTTTCCTGCTCCATCCGGGCGATGGGATGGGTGGTGATCAGTTTGGTATGGAAGCATTTGG
>DAIEHU010000380.1 GCA_027353395.1 Desulfobacteraceae bacterium | reverse complement strand
ACATTGCCGAATCCCATATCCTGGGAGTCGCCCCGGAAAATATTCTCTTCGATTTTTTCAAGCTTCAAGAGCCGGAGCAATTCATCCAGCACATTATCGATGGACATAAACGCTTCCTCCATTCCGATATCTCCCGATTTATTAATTTTAACGTTTCTCCGTGTTCTCCGGCGATTAATATTTAAAGTTCCGGGAAGATCATCCCCGTGCAACACTTTCCGGAGTCTCTTTCCGCGGGCCGGGTTCGGCTTCGCGCAGCAAAAAATGGTAAATCATGTCCGTTAGTTCATTAATAAGCCGTTTTTCTTCCATTTTAGGGCCGATCAATTTTGCCGTATGGGCGACGCTTTCAACCGCGTTATGGATCACCAGGGCCGCCGCCTCCTGGTCCTGAACACGTATCCAGTGTTTGTTGCTTTCAAGGAGATAGCGGATCTGGGTGATTTCACGGTTCCGTTCCCGTTCATACACCCGGTTGATGTCCGGGTCCGAATACCGCAACGCATGGGTTTGTCTCAGAAATGTGGGCGCAACATCATAGGCTTTAAATACATTGGTGATGATGAACCGGATATTATCGCGCTTCAGTTCATTCTGGGCGGCGTTTTCCATGTCCTTCCATATGGATAGGTAGGTCCGGTCGAGAAAATCCTCCAATATTTCCAGAAGCAGGGTTTTTTTGTTTTTGAAATAGGAATAAAAACTGCCGATGGATACCCCGGCTTTTTCGGCGATTTCCTTGGAATTGGTCCCGTGGATGCCTTTCTGCGCATACAGGTGAAAGGCCGCTTTGATGATGAGTTGTTTGGTTTGAATACTGCGCTGCTGTTTGGGCGTTCGGACGGCGCTCATAAGGGTTCCTTTTTGGTGTTTAATATATGGTCCAGATGGTCCTCTGTCAATAATAATTAAAATGATCAATAAATCGTATTCATATTATAATATTCTGTTTTCATATATTATAATTTTTATTGACGATGTGAACTATTATTCATATATTGAATCAGAGCATGATGCGCGCTTCCGTAAAAAGCCCCCAAGGATTATTGCAAACCGGTTACACAGTTATTGAAGGAGAATCCCATGAAATTTTCCACTTTGCTGTTTGCGCTCTACAATATTTTAAAAATCGCATCTTACACCAATACCGCTTTTAAAAAACATATCGGCAAAGTCAACGTCAGAATCCTGATCAAAACCGAGGATGGTCAGCGGGCTCGGATGTTTATATTCAATAAGGGAAAATTGTCTTCACTGGCGGGGGATCAGAAAAAATTTGATGTGGCCCTGGTTTTTCAGGATGCGGAAACAGGATTTAAGGTGCTGTCCAGCAAAAAGAAGGATGCGTCTTTTAACGCGGCGGCCTCGGGGAAATTAAAAGTGCTGGGCATGAGCGTGTATGCCCAGTGGTTTGAGGATGGCATCAAATTGGTAATGTAAAAAAAGGAGAACACCATGTCGCGGATTTATGGGGGGCATCTCGTCGCCAGATACTTAAAGGAAGAGGAACACGTCAGCATGGTCTTTACCATTTCCGGGGGCCATATCGAAAATATTCTCGATGGGTTGACTCAGTACCAGATCCGGACCATTGATGTGCGCCATGAGCAGGCGGCCGCCATGATGGCCCATGCGTATGCGATTTACAACAACGTGCCCGGCGTCTGCCTGGTGACCGCAGGCCCCGGATTCACCAACGCCCTCACCGGCATCGCCAACGCCTATCTCGACAACGTGCCGCTGGTGGTTCTCTGCGGACGCCACCCGCTGCGGGATGACCTTACCGGTGCGCTTCAGGAAATGAACCAGATGGACATGGTCAAGCCGGTCACCAAATGGTGCGCCACCTGCTATGACATCAAACGCATTCCCGAATACCTTTCCATCGCGTTCCGGCAGGCCACCATGGGACGCCCCGGCCCGGTGTTTCTGGAACTG
>DAIEHU010000037.1 GCA_027353395.1 Desulfobacteraceae bacterium | reverse complement strand
CATCGGGTCGCCGCGGGCTTCTCTGGAGGCAAACTTCGCCCTGCGGGAAGCCGTGGGTGCCGAACGGTTTTTTGCCGGACTCTCCGACGCCGATTTTTCACTGTTAGCCCTGGGATGTAAAATCCTGACAGACGGTCCGGCGCGCTCGCCGTCCCTGCGGGACGTTCAGCTTGCCGATGCGGTGCTGATTCTGGGCGAGGATGTGACGCAGACAGCGCCACTGCTGGCGTTGACGCTGCGCCAGATGCGTTACCAGAAAGCCGTTAAGACAGCGGAACGTATCCATTTGCCGGAATGGGATGATGCGGGCATCCGGGAATTCGCCCAGCAGGAGAAGCCGGAACTTTTTATCGCCACGCCGTATCCCACAAACCTGGATGATGCGGCCCTTTTAACGTTTCAGGCGGCCCCCGATGGCCTGGTCCGGCTGGGGGCGGCGGTCCGGGCCATGCTGGCCAGGGATTCAACGGACACGAATTCATCAAATATTCTTGGCCTTTCGGATGCCGGACGCGCAATGGCGGATCAAATCGCGAAGGCCCTGGGGCAAGCCAAGCACCCCATGATCATCACTGGAACTGCCTGCGGTTCGGCTGTATTGATCCAAGCAGCCGCCAACATCGCCTGGACCCTTTGCGCGCGAGGAAAGCCCGCGGCATTTTCTTTTTGCGTGCCGGAATGCAACAGCATGGGGCTTGCCCTCATGGGCGCCAAAGGATTGCAGTCCGCAATTCAAACGATAAATGAAAACAAAGCCGACACGGTGATCGTGCTTGAAAACGATCTCTATCGCCGGGCGGATGCGGCAACCGTCGACGCGTTTCTAAGCAACGCCCGGCAGGTCATTGTTATGGATCATCTGGCAACCGCCACCTTCGCCAAAGCCGATATGATCTTTCCGGCAGCTACCGTTGCCGAGTCAGCCGGCACCTATGTCAACCATGAAGGCCGCGCCCAGCGGTTTTACTCGGTTTTCCCGCCGCCTGGGCCGATAAGGGAAAGCTGGCGCTGGGTAACCGAAATAATGGCTGCCGTCGGCCTGGAAAGGGGGCAAGCCTGGAAATGTTTGGATGACATTACCGCTGACCTGGCCAAAACCCTGCCGGTTTTTAAACCCCTGGCCGATCTGGATTCTCGGGTTTTGATGCCGTCTAACGTAAAAATTCCACGCCAGTCGCACCGATATAGCGGCCGGACATCCATGCTGGCGGACATCAATGTCAGTGAACCCCGGCCGCCGCAGGACGTGGACTCGCCATTGGCTTTTTCCATGGAAGGGTATGACGGTCCGCCCCCGGCAGATCTGATTACCCGGTACTGGTCGCCGGGATGGAATTCAGTTCAAGCCCTCAACAAGTTTCAGCAGGAAGTCGGCGGCCTGTTGCGGGGAGAGGCCCCGGGGATTCGACTGATTCATCCGTCAGGCAACCATGCGGCGCCGCTTTTTGATACGATGCCTCCGGATTTGGAGATCGACGGCACCCAACGTCTATTGGTCGCCGTTTATCATCTCTTTGGGTCAGAAGAGCTGAGCATGGTTTCCCCCGGCATTGCCCGGCGGGCACCTGAGCCCTATGTAGCGCTCAGTCCGGAAGATCCCCTGGCAGCAGATGGCGGAGAGGTCAGTTTCACGGTGGAGGATATCCCTTTTATCTTGCCGGTCAAACCCCTGCCGGGAATGCCGAGAAAAATCGCGGGGCTGCCAGCCGGCCTCCCGGGGATGCCGTTTGTTTCACTGCCAGCGGTTGTGAAGATTTCCAAAAGGATGGGATCCTGATGATTATTTTTCGCCATCTGGTCATCGTCATCGGGGTTTTTGGTGCCGCCTTAAGTGTCAGCGCCGGACTGGTGTGGCTGGAACGCAGGCTTCTGGCATTGTGGCAGGACCGGTATGGCCCTAACCGGGTCGGCCATTTCGGTCTTCTCCAGGTTGTGGCGGACGGGATTAAAATGTTTTTTAAGGAGGATTGGATTCCGCCCTTTGCGGATCGGCCGGTCTTTGTCATCGCGCCGATGCTGCTGCTTGTTACCGTATTGATGCCATTTGCGGTGATTGGATTCGCGCCGGAGATTGTCGTTGCGGATTTGAACATCGGCCTGCTCTTTTTTCTGGCGATGTCCGCGCTGAGTGTCTACGGCATTGTGCTGGGCGGCTGGGCCTCCAATAATAAATACGCGCTTCTGGGTGCGGTTCGGGCCGCGGCCCAGATGCTGAGCTACGAGGTATTCATGGGGTTGTCGCTGATGGGTGTGGTGATCCTGGCCGGTTCGTTTAATTTGAGCGAAATCGTTGATGCCCAAAAAGGGATGTGGAACTGCATCCCGCAATTCCTCGGTCTGGTTCTTTTTACCATTGCGGGCTTTGCCGAAACCCACCGGATGCCGTTTGACCTGCCGGAGGCCGAGGCCGAACTGGTCGCGGGGTATCATACCGAGTATTCCGGAATGAAATTCGGCCTTTTTTTTGTGGGGGAATACCTTGGCGTTACCATGATTTCCGCCATGATCGTCACGCTGTTTTTCGGCGGCTGGCTCGGGCCCTTTCTTCCGCCGGTGGCATGGTTCGCGCTCAAAACTTTTATATTTATCTGCGGGTTTATCCTGGTCCGGGCGGCGCTTCCCAGGCCGCGTTATGACCAGTTGATGGGTTATGCCTGGAAGGTTCTCCTGCCGCTGGCATTATTAAACATTCTGGTTACGGGCGCGATTGTTTTGGCGGTTCATTAAAGGAAAGCATGCTGAGCATACTCAAAGGCATATGGATTATTCTGCTTCATACGTTTCGCAAGCGGGAAACCATAGCGTATCCGGAAGAAAAGCCGTATCTGCCGCCGAGATACCGGGGGCGGATCATCCTTTCCCGTGATCCGGACGGCGGCGAGCGTTGCGTGGCCTGTTATCTGTGCGCTGCCGCCTGCCCCGTGGACTGCATCGCGCTCCAGGCCGCCGAGGACGAGCACGGCCGGCGGTACCCGGAATTTTTCAGGATCAATTTTTCCCGGTGCATTCTCTGCGGTTTTTGCGAGGAAGCCTGCCCGACCTATGCCATCCAGCTCACCCCGGATTATGAATATGCCGAATACAACCGCCAGAGTCTGGTGTATGAAAAGGAAGATTTACTGATCAGCGGCCCCGGCAAATACCCGGACTATAATTTTTACAAAATTGCCGGAATGACCATCAGCGGTAAGGGGAAGGGCGAGGCGGAAAATGAAGACCCGCCGGTGGATATCCGGAGTCTGATGCCATGATTTAAGGCGCGTTAAGGGCTTGATCGAATTGTATTAAAGTCTGAATGGAAAGCTCGGATCAGATTTGTTAACAAAGAGTACGGAATACTTATTGTCGATTGTAAAATAGATGGTTAATCGATTTAAGCGAAACAGAGCTTTCCGGCTGTCGGAGATATACAGAAACTTTAGAATTACTTGTTAGGCGGAGGACTCAAAATGCCAAACTTAGGCTGGTGCATATGTTGTGGGGGGAGAGTTAGTATTGAAGCTCGGACTTGTCCGCACTGTGGCCAACCCGATCCATACGACGGTGAAGGGTGGATGGCTGAAGTTCGCAACTTGGTCCGTCAAGACAAAAAGATCCAGGCCATCAAAATCGTGAGAGAATATACCAAATTGGATCTCAAGGAGGCAAAGGAATTTGTTGAATCACTTTATTAAAGAATTTTTAAAGCTGTAAAACAAAAATAGAAATTAAAAAACCACTAACAAAATGCTTCACCGGACAGCAGGCAAAGGCGCCCGCTGTCCGGTGAGCTTGGTCGTTACGGAAAAGAGAAGTACAAATGACGAAATTGCTTGAAAAAGCTTTTGATGAAGTTTCAAGACTTCCTGTGATAGACCAGAATGCATTAGCCAAGTGAGTCTTGAGTGAATTGCAGTCAGAAAAAATTTGGGAAAAGTCCTTTGCTGAATCAGAAGATGTTTTGGAAAAGCTCGCTGATGAGGCTATTAACGAGAAACGAAAAATATGAACCCATGAACGCCATTTTCTATATATCCGCCGCAATCGCCGTGGTTTCGACGGCCATGGCCATCTCCCGGCTGAACGCGGTGCACGCGCTGCTGTATCTGATCGTATCCCTGCTGTCGGTGGCGCAGATATTTTTCATACTGGGAGCCCCTTTTGCCGCGGCCCTGGAAGTGATCATTTACGCGGGCGCCATTATGGTGCTTTTCGTGTTTGTGATCATGATGCTCAACTTAGGCCCCTCTGCCATGGAAACGGAACGGCAGTGGCTTCGCCCAGGGATGTGGATCGGTCCGGTGTTGCTGTCAGCGGTTCTGATGGCCGAACTGGTATTTGTCATTGCAAACAGCGGCAGCCATCCCGCAGGTTCTCACGAAGTGGGTTCCGGCGCGGTGGGCATTGCCTTGTTCGGTCCATATGCACTGGGTGTGGAACTGGCGTCCATCCTGCTGCTGGCCGGACTGGTGGGGGCATATCACTTGGCCCGCCAGGATTCAGGTAATCAATCAGAAGGAGAAGTCTGATGGTGACCATACCCGTATCCCACGGATTGCTGCTGGCGGGGATTCTTTTCATGCTGGGTCTTGTCGGCGTGATGGTGCGTCGGAATATTATTTTCATTTTGCTCAGCCTGGAAATAATGTTTAACGGCGCAGGGCTTGCTTTTATGGTGGCCGGTTCCTGCTGGGGGCAGGCCGACGGGCAGATCATGTTTTTGTTTTTGCTTGCAATGGCCGCGGCCGAGGTGTCGGTGGGCCTGGCCTTGGTTTTCCAGCTTTACCATCGCAACAATACTTTAGACGCTGACCAAATCAGCACCATGAGAGGGTAAAATAATGGAACTGCTGTGGCTGATCCCGGCATCGCCCCTGGCGGGTTTCCTGGTATTAACCCTGGCTGGCTCAAAGCTGACGCGCGGGGTCGTATCGGCAGTGGGAATCGGCAGCGTCGGCATTTCGGCGGCGGCAGCGGTGTGGGTAATGATCGCATTTTTGAGGCAAAAGTCGGCTTGGAACATTTTTTCCCAGACGCTCTGGACTTGGCTGGATGTTGCGCAATTGAAGATTGCCGTGGCCTTTTATCTGGATCCCCTGGCGTTGGTGATGGTGCTGATTATCACCGGTGTCGGTTTTCTGATCCATCTCTATTCCGCCGGATACATGGCCCGGGATGAGGGATATTGCCGTTTTTTTGCGTACATGAATCTTTTTGTCAGCGCCATGCTGATTCTCGTGCTTGCCGACAACCTGCTCCTGCTTTACCTGGGTTGGGAAGGCGTCGGGCTGTGCAGTTACCTGCTCATCGGATTCTGGTACCAGGATCCGGCCAATGGGTATGCTGCCCGCAAAGCCTTTGTGGTGACCCGGGTCGGTGATACAGCCATGGCCGTCGGATTTTTTATGATCTATCAGCATCTGGACACACTTCGGATATCGGAAATCATGTCGAAGGCGGCCGCGGCCTGGCCGGTCGGGTCATCGCTGCCGCTGATCATCGCCCTGCTGTTGCTGGGGGGCGGGGTGGGCAAGTCAGCGCAGCTTCCGCTGCAGACCTGGCTTCCCGATGCCATGGCCGGGCCGACGCCCGTGAGCGCACTGATTCATGCCGCCACCATGGTGACTGCGGGGGTGTATTTGATCGCCCGTACCCATGTTCTCTTTAATTTAGCGCCTTTGGCCATGAATCTGGTGGCCGTCATCGGGGCAGCTACACTGCTGCTGGCCGGATTCAGCGGCCTTGTGCAAAAGGACATCAAACGCGTGCTGGCCTATTCCACCATCAGCCAGTTGGGGTACATGTTCCTGGCGCTGGGCGTGGGAGCCTGGTCCGCGGCTATTTTTCATCTGGCAACCCACGCTTTTTTCAAAGCCCTGCTTTTTTTGAGCGCTGGAGCCGTGATCCACTCGTTGGGCGGAGAGCAGAATATGTTTAAGATGGGCGGTCTGTGGCGGGAAATGCCGCTCATTTTTTGGACATTTCTGATCGGCGCGGCCTCGCTGGCGGCGCTTCCGCTGGTCACTGCCGGGTTTTACAGCAAAGATCTGATTATATGGCAGTCTTTTGCTTCGGTTCATGGCGGCGCGGGATTTTATGCCGCCGCACTGGCCGGGGCTTTATTGACCGCCCTCTACACCTTCCGCATGGTGTTCCTGACATTCGCCGGACCGGTCCGGACACCGGTGACGCATCGTCCGGGAATTTCTATGACACTTCCCCTGGTGATTCTGGCGGCGCTCTCGCTTTTCGCCGGGTTCCTGGAAATGCCGGAAACACTCGGGGGCGTCCATCTGTTTTCCCGGTTCATCAGCGGATCCCTGCCGGAAATTCCGATTAAGGAGGGCCTGGAACACCTTGAGGGGATTTTTGAAATCGTTTCAGGCGTTGTCACGCTGTTTGGTATCTACTTTATTTATTTGTTTTTACAGCGCATGCCCGGTTTATCGCCGAAGCTTTCAACTTCTGCGGTGGGGACTTTTTTGAACCGTTTCTGGCTGCAGGGTTGGGGGTTTGACTGGTTGTATGACGGGGTTTTTGTCCGGCCGTATGTCTTTTTCGGTCGAATGAACCGTGAGGATGTGATTGACAGTGTGTATGACATGATAGCATGGTTCGGGCGCACCGGTTATTCCGCGCTGAGCCTTACCCAAAACGGTCAGGTGCGCACTTATGCTTTCGGCATTGCGCTTGGCGTAGCGGCCATCATGGCAATGGCGGTGCTGTTATGATTCTTGTGTGGCTCATTGCCATCCCTATACTGGGCGGTCTTGCGGCCTGGATCCTTGGATGGAGGAATCCGGGATCTGCCCGCTGGACCGCGCTTTTTTTCTTGTCCGCAAACTTTTTGTCCGCGTGTTTTTTTACCTTTCGTCATGCCGGACAGATCACGATTACACCAGGGCCATGGATGGCCGCTATTGACGTGCCCTGGATACCCGCCTTCGGCATCCATTTCCATCTGGCGGTTGACGGGCTGAGCCTGGCGCTGATTCTGCTCACCCATTTTTTGGGTCTCGCGGCAATTGTCTCATCGTGGACTGAGATCACGGATCGCATCGGGTTTTTCTTTTTTAATTTAATGTGGGTGCTGGCCGGTATCATGGGCGTATTTTTGGCCCTGGACCTCTTTCTTTTTTATTTCTTCTGGGAAATGATGCTGATTCCCATGTTTTTCATGATTATCCTCTGGGGGCATGAAAACCGGATTTACGCGGGGGTCAAGTTTTTCCTTTTTACTCAGATCAGCGGTTTGTTCATGCTGGCGGCCATTCTGGGGCTTTATTTTGTTCATGGCCGGGGCACCGGTAACTACACTTTCAACTATCTGGAACTGATCGGCACGTCCATTCCGGCGAAAACGGCCATGTGGCTGATGCTGGGGTTTCTGATCGCCTTTGCCGTCAAGTTGCCCGCCGTCCCGGTCCATTCCTGGCTGCCGGACGCCCACACCGAGGCCCCGACCGCCGGAAGCATCATCCTGGCCGGCCTGCTGCTCAAAACCGGGGCTTACGGTATGTTGCGGTTTGTTGTGCCGTTGTTTCCGGAAGCCGCTTTTGCTTTTGCGCCTTATGCCATGGGATTGGCCGTACTCGCCATCCTTTACGGCGCGTGGCTGTCATTGTCCCAGACCGACCTGAAACGTCTGGTGGCGTATTCCAGCATCAGTCATATGGGCTTTGTCATGCTCGGCATTTTTGCCTGGAATGCCCTGGCGCTCCAGGGAGCGGTCATCCAGATCATCTGCCACGGCATTAGCACCGGGGCCCTGTTTTTTCTGGTGGGGGCAC
This sequence comes from Desulfobacteraceae bacterium, assembly GCA_027353395.1. GTDB lineage: Bacteria > Desulfobacterota > Desulfobacteria > Desulfobacterales > Desulfosalsimonadaceae > SURF-3. The sequence continues at coordinate 6,382 of DAIEHU010000037.1, read as the reverse complement.
TGCAGGAAAGGATCCACTCAAGAGACATTGACCAGATGGGCGGATTGTGGCGCGTTGCGCCGAAAATGGGCGGGGTGGCCCTTCTGTTTGCCCTGGCGTCCCTGGGGCTGCCGGGCCTGGGCAATTTTATAGGCGAATTTCTTATTCTTTTAGGTGCTTATCCTGTCAACGGCACAATGACCGTTCTGGCATCTCTGGGGCTGATTTCCGCCGCCATCTATTCGCTCTGGATGATTCAAGCGGCTTTTCACGGCATCCTTAAAGAAAAAAAGCAAATCCCCGATCTTTCGGCCCGGGAATCTGCCGCTCTTGCCGCAATGATTCTGGTCATTATCTGGCTGGGCCTCTATCCCCAGCCGGTTTTTAAGACCGCCCAACCCGCGCTGGAATTCCTGGAAACAATTGCGGCGCCAGGTTCCCATGCGCCGGAAAAGACGGGGACCGTTTATCATCCGGTACGTGAAAATAAGAATGTCGTTTTGCCCGCTGCCCCACAAGGAGCGCAGTATGCAGTCCACTGATTTTATCGCCATCGCGCCGCTGGTCATTCTGGCTGTAACCGCGGTATCCGTTATGCTGCTCATCGCAATTTATCGCCATCATGCGGCAACCGCGGCGCTGACCTTTTCGGGCCTGACAGCCGCGTTTGCCGTACTCCCGGGTGCCGCCCGATTAGCGCCGATTTCCGTGACGCCGCTTCTGGTGGTGGATCAATACGCGATTTTTTTTATTGGTCTGATTCTGGCGGCAACCATGATCACCGTGCTGCTTTCATACGGCTATCTGAATCAGCAGAACGGGCACCGGGAGGAATTTTACCTGCTGCTTCTGATGGCAGCGCTCGGCTCAACGGTGTTGGTTACCAGCCGGCACTTTGCCGCCTTTTTTCTGGGCCTGGAAATCTTAAGCGTTTCCCTTTATGCCCTGATCGCCTATACCCGTTTCAGGATCCGGAGCATTGAAGCCGGAATCAAATACCTGGTGCTGGCTGCCGTATCGTCAGCCTTTATGTTATACGGCGTGGCACTGATATATGCTGACCTGGGCGTTCTGGATTTCGTTCGGATTGCGACCCGCATACAGACATCCCATGGCGGCGGCCAGTCCGTAATTCTGCTGGCCGGGCTGGGCCTGGTGATCGCGGCGATGGGGTTCAAGCTGGCCGTTGTTCCGTTTCATATGTGGGTTCCCGATATTTATCAGGGCGCCCCGGCCCCGGTAACTGGGTTTGTGGCCTCGGTATCCAAAGTCGCCATGGCCGCCCTTTTGGTGAGGCTGTTTTCGCCCATCGATTTAAATCAATCTGATGTGCTGTTCGGCATTTTTGCCGCCCTTGCTTTTGCCTCCATGGTGATTGGAAATATTCTGGCTCTCTTGCAGACAAACATCAAACGATTGCTCGCCTATTCTTCCATTGCACATATGGGATACCTGCTGGTGGCCTTTCTGGCTGGCGGCACGTTTGCCGTTTCCGCGGTCATTTTTTACCTTGTCGCCTACTCCATCAGCATTCTGGGATGCTTCGGGGTGATTACGGTTCTGTCCGGCAAAGACCGGGATGCGGAGACACTGGATGACTTCCGGGGGCTTTTCTTCCGTCATCCCTGGCTGACGGCTGTTTTTACGGTCATGCTTCTGTCTCTGGCAGGAATCCCCATGACGGCAGGGTTTGTGGGCAAATTCTATATCGTGAGCGCCGGGGTAGGGGGCGGTCTCTGGGTGCTGGTGATTTCCCTTGTGCTGACCAGCGGCATCGGCTTGTTCTATTATCTTCAGGTGCTGATTGTGATTTACAGCCGACAGTCCGGAAGGGGGCGATGCGATGAATTACCGTACGGAATAGCAACGCCGGGTTCTCTGGCGATAACGGTCCTGGTGGTCTTTCTTTTCTGGCTGGGGATAATACCAAACTCATTTATTGAGCTGATTCGTGGAATGACCGGATAAAGAAGGGCATAATCGCCTGATAACCATTGAGCAGGTAACCAGATGCAATCATTCGCTTTTTTTGGGGAAATACGCACATTATCAAAATGAATACCGGACGTATTGGAACATCGCTGACCGATCCGGGGATTTTACAATTACCTCTGCAATTTATAAATAAATATTTGAAATAAAGCTCAATATATGTTAGAACAGTTTACATAGACGCTGTGCGTATTGGCGACAATACGAATATAAATAATTTTTTAATTACATTTAATCAAAGGAGAAAAAGTGATGTCGGAAAAGAAAATGATGTGGAGCGCCTTGCTGATTGCAGGGCTCCTGTGCTTTGCGCAGGATGGATGGTGCGAAACCCGGCAGGGGGATTTTTTTCTGTCACCCATGTTTGGCGGGCATGTGTTTGAAGGCAATCAGGATATAGACAACGGGCCGACGTATGGATTGGGTCTGGGTTATCAGTTCACGGATAACTGGGGAGCGGAAGCGATGTTCAACTACACAAACACCGATAGCGACCCCGGAAGTAATGATTATAATGTTTATCCCATGCATCTGGATGCGGTTTATAATATTCTGCCGGACCAGAAACTTGTGCCCTATGTTGCCGCCGGTATGGGCGCAGTCGTGTTTGACCCGGACAAGGGGCACGATGATACGGATTTCATGGTGAACTACGGCGCGGGCCTCAAGTATTTCATCTATGAAAACGCCATTGCGCTCAGAGCCGATGTCCGGCATCTGGTTTCTTTTGATCGTACCCAGAGCAACCTTCTGTATACTGCGGGCCTGATGTTTAATTTTAACAGCGAAAAACCCGTGCCTGCACCTGCGGTAACGGCTCCTGTCAGTACAGTTGCCGCTCCGCCCATGGTGGACAGCGACAGAGATGGCGTACCCGATTACAAAGACGAATGCCCGAATACGCCCATGGGCGTAGCTGTCGATGCAAAAGGCTGCCCGCTGGACAGCGACATGGACGGCGTACCCGATTATAAAGACGAATGTCCAAATACCCCGAAAGGCGCTCATGTGGACACTCGCGGCTGCTGGGTTATTCAAGGTGTTCTATTTGATACCGATAAAGCCATCATTAAGACTGCGTATGTGCGGGAGCTGGATGATGTTGTCACGGTCATGAACAATAATCCCGGCCTGCGGTTTGAAATTCAGGGGCATACGGACAATGTCGGTTCCGCGGCATATAACCAGAAATTGTCTGAAAGACGCGCAAGCGCGGTGAAGGGCTATCTGGTCAAGAAAGGCGTCAAGGCGGATCGTTTGACCAGCAAAGGATTCGGATTTAACCACCCTGCAGCGACCAATAATACAGTAGAGGGCAGGGCATTAAATCGCCGGGTTGAAATTACCCCCCTGTTCTAATACCAAAAACAGGTTCGTTCATTTTTAACAGACGTCACGTCCGTTTATCAGTAAAAAGCAGACGTGACGTCTGTTTTTTATTCAATAGCAAATAGTGCGGTCAATGATGGATGCTGTAATGGGATCAGCGATCATATTTTTTGGTCTTTAGGGGCCGTCTTTTTGCCTTTTAAATGTCTATCTTAAAAAAATCTTGACAAAACTCCGTCCGCCCTTTACACAGAGACTAAATATTTCTATGGATGCATGTAATGACAAACTCACGGGAAAATAAAAAACAGACCCATCAAAACTGGTGGTGGCGGGCTGACATAACAGAGCCGGCCGCTGGATAAATTCTTGCATTAAAGCGTAATATAACAAATATAAGACCGTGGCCGCTCCAAGCCGCGGTCTTTTTTATTCTTACAAAGGACCGTGGACAACCCCACGGTCTTTTTTTTTGAATAAAAACCAATTGATAAAAGAGGAGAATGATATGCGGCTGAGACAGTTCCCGGACCGGGGCACATTTTGCCAATCCTTTGAACGGCATACAGTGGTTCCCCTGTGCCGTGAAATCCTGGCGGATTTAGACACGCCGGTCACGGTGCTGAAAAAGATTTATTCAGGCACTGGCCCAGCGTTTTTATTTGAAAGCGTGGAAGGCGGTGAGCGATGGGGAAGATACAGTTTTCTCGGCGTATCGGCGCGGGCCCATATCCGGGTCTTCAATACCGACATTGTCATTGAAGGGGGCGGCACCAGTGAAACCATTCCCCATCATGGCCGGCCATTGCCTGTGCTGCGTGATTTCATGCGCCGCTACATTCCGGTCGTCGGGCCAGAACTGCCCCGCTTCTGGGGCGGGCTTGTGGGATATCTTACCTATGAGATGGTATCTTTTTTTGAAGCCATTCCCAACCGTCTGCCGGACGACACGCCGCTGGCCCATTTTATCCTGCCCGATGAAATGCTGATTTTTGACAATATCCGCAATTCCCTGATGATGGTCCTTATGGCGTTTAAAGAGGACCAGGCAACGCCTGAAGATTCTTATAAACAAGCCATTCGAAGAATCGACAGCCTGGAATCCCGGATTGCGGCCGGTTTGTCCGATCAACCGGAAAAATCCAACCGCTCATACAGTCTTGCGCCCCTGATACCTGCGGAGGCATTCCGGAACAATGTTGAAAAAATTAAAAACTACATAACGCAGGGCGACGTGATCCAGACCGTTATTTCCCAGCCCTTTGTCTGCGACCCTCCTGCGGACACGCTTTCCCTCTACAGAGCCCAGCGGTATATCAATCCGTCGCCTTATCTGTTTTATCTGAATCTGGACGACATCACGCTTGTGGGCTCATCCCCGGAAACCATGGTGAGGCTTGAAAATCAGGTGGCCACCCTTCGCCCCATCGCCGGAACCCGGCCCAGGGGGACTAACGAGCAGGCGGACCGGGTGTATGCCGACGAACTGCTGTCGGATGAAAAAGAACGGGCCGAGCATCTCATGCTGGTGGATCTGGGCCGGAATGATCTGGGCCGGGTGGCGGAAACCGGAACGGTTCAGGTGACCGATCTCATGGTGGTGGAACGCTACTCCCATGTCATGCATCTCGTATCCAACATCACCTGCCATCTGGAATCCGGGCTGGATGCGTGGGACTTGATGGCCGCGAGCTTTCCAGCCGGAACCCTGTCGGGCGCGCCCAAGGTGCGGGCCATGGAAATCATTGCTGAACTGGAGACGGTCCCGCGCGGCCCATACGGCGGCGCGGTGGGGTATATTTCATTTAACGGCAATATGGATCTCGCCATCACTATTCGGACTGCATTCATTAAAAATGGACGGCTCACGGTCAATGCCGGGGCCGGAATCGTCTATGATTCCGATCCAGAGCGGGAACGCCTGGAAACCATGAACAAGGCCAAGGCGATTCAAAAAGCGCTGGCAATGCTGGGCCAACAGCAGGAAAAAGGAGGCGCCAATGATTGTCATGATTGATAATTTCGATTCATTTACGTATAATCTCGTGCAATATTTTCGGCAACTGGGGGAAGCAGTCCGGGTGTATCGAAACAATGCGTTCACCCTGGATGACCTTGAGGATCCCGCCATCACCGGCATCGTCATTTCACCGGGACCGGGAAATCCGGAATCCGCGGGACTGAGTATTCCGGTCATCCGGCGATTTTCAGGAAAATTGCCCATTCTCGGCGTTTGTTTAGGCCATCAGGCCATTGCCGCGGCGTTCGGCGGGAAAATTATCAGTGCTAAAAAAATCATGCACGGCAAAACATCCATGGTCACCTGCGACGGACGGGGCGTTTTTAAAAAAATTAACCAGCCGTTTGCGGCAATGCGGTATCATTCCCTAGCCGCATCAAGAGACCATTTGCCGGAATGCATCGAAATAACAGCGGAATCAGAAGACGGTGAGATTATGGGGCTGCGGCACCGCAATCATCCCACCGAAGGCATTCAGTTTCATCCGGAATCCATCATGACCCCGGTCGGCAAGAGGCTGCTGCGAAATTTTTGCAAGTATTCAAAGGAGATAAGCCATGTTTAAGACCCTTTTAAACAAGATTATGCATCGTGAAAATCTGACTGACGCAGAAATGTCCGCAATGATGACGGAAATATTTTCCGGAACCATTACTGACGCCCAGATCGGCGCATTCATGGGCGCTCTGGCCACCAAGGGAGAAACCTTTGAAGAATTGGCCGGGGCCGCCACCGCCATGCGCAGGAAAGCCCATCGGCTTCAGGTGAACTCGCCCACGGTTGTGGACATTGTGGGCACCGGCGGCGACGGCATGAATTCTTTCAACATTTCCACCACCACGGCTTTTGTGGTGGCCGGATGCGGGGTGACGGTGGCCAAGCACGGAAACCGTTCCGTGTCGAGCCTGTGCGGCAGCGCCGACGTGCTCGAAGCCCTGGGCCTGAAGCTGGACGTGGACCCGGAAACCGTGGAACAGTCCGTCAATGAGATCGGCATCGGATTTCTGTTTGCGCCTCTCTACCACTCGGCCATGCGGTTTGCGGCCAAGGCCCGGAAGGAAA
>DAIEHU010000379.1 GCA_027353395.1 Desulfobacteraceae bacterium | reverse complement strand
CTGCGAGATGGGTTCCCCCGACAGAATCCGCGTCAGCCGCTCTGAAAATATTTTCCGGCTTTCTTTGGTAAACAGGTCCAGCGGGTTTATTGACAGCAATTCTTCTTCTGGATAGCCTGACATTTTAATAAATTCGTCATTAACGGCAAGAATCCGGCCTGTGCCATAACCGTATTCCAGAAACCCTGCTTTCACATGTTTCACCAGGAGGCGATACCTTGCCTCGCTTTCCCGCAAAACATTTTCCGCCGCGGCCCGCTCTTCCATCAGCGCGTCAATTTCGGATTTTATAAAACTGATGGCGTCAAAGACTTTTTTGGATGAAAAATCATCAAACAATGTTTTTTCCGGAAGCGGCGTCCCCGGCGTCTTCCAGTCAATGGATGCAATGTATTGAATCAATTTCTCGGCGCATCGCGCTGACAACCGCCGTTTTGCGCTTTCAGAAAAAAAGAGGCCTCCGTTTTTGAATTCCGCCGCCAGCCGGCAAAACGGGAAAAACCGCCCTGATCCGGACATGGTGCGGCGCGAGCGGTTTTTCATTTCCGGCCCAAAAGCGGTTTTATCATCAGCCGTGTTCCGGGACGCGCTGCTCCGCTCCAGGAGCTTCAGGGCCAGATCAACCGCCTGTGCATAGGTATCGACGGCGTGAGCCCGCAATGCATAAACATGGAGTTTTCTTGCAAGGTTAAAACTGATTTTAAAAATAAAAGGGAGATTGTAAAGTATAACGGCTATCAAAATGGGATTATTTTTTAGATAGGCGATATATTTTTTTCTCGCTTCCGCATCAGCGCCTTGAAGACTGCTGTAATCCTCTATATAAATGATTTTGCGGCTGGCCGGGCAATGCCTATTGATAAAATCATCCATGAACGCCAGCAGTTCCGACTCCGCGCACGAATTAACGTAACCAAATGCTTTCATAATAATAAAATTATCACCCAACAGGGCCATATCAGCGCGGAACCCGTTTCCTGGACCACTACCGGCAAACGTCTCCGGATAAGTTACCGGCAAACCGGAATAACTGCACCGGTCCAGGGACATAAACCACGCTGGCTTCCTGTTCACATCAATTCTCATGGCATTCCGGACATTACGCAAGAATTCAGCGGGTCACCAGAAAGGCTGCCGCATACAGACCTCTGCAAAAAATGATATCCGTCATTCAATATAAATTTTCCCATTTGTTGTCAAACCTTGAGTTACGATCAGCCGCCAATAACAGCCACCTAATTTCAATTCGCATTCAAGCGGCGGCAGCAAAAGCGGCGCCGCCTTCTTGAATATAAATTGGAGTAAAACAGAATAAAAATTCCCTTCCCCCCAAAAAATAGCGATCCACTTTGTAACCTTTTGCAATTCAAACGCGACATAAAAGAAAACGGCAATAGCCGCAACCATTATCAATTTTTATTTAACTTCAAATGGAGGTACCACATGAAAAAAAGACTTATAACAACGGCAATCCTGGCTCTGGCCCTGGTTTTCGGATTCGGGGGCGCATCCTGGGGAGAACAGGGAAAAGGCCAAACGACGAAGGATGATTTTGGCATGAGCATGGGCATGGGTGGCGGGATGGGCCACGGGATGCGGATGTTCAAGGGCCTGAATCTTTCCGCGCAGCAGCAGAAACAGGTAAAAACGGTCATCGACAAGCATCAGACAGAAATGCAGGCCCTTGACGAAAAAATAGACGCGGCCCGGAAATCGGTCCATGAAGCCATGCATGCGGACACGTTTAATGAGCAAGCGATACGGAACGCACACAAAACCCTGGCCGCTGAAATGGAAAACATGAGCGTGCTCCGGGGAAAAATTTTCTCGGAAATCCGCCCGATTCTGACTCCAGAACAGGTGACGCAATTAAAGACAATGCCCCGCCGCCACATGGAAAAAATGGGTGGCCGGCCGGAATGCCCGATGATGAAGGGAATGAA
>DAIEHU010000378.1 GCA_027353395.1 Desulfobacteraceae bacterium | reverse complement strand
AAAAAAATTGAAGAAATGTTGCAAAAAGAGGATTTGCTGGGATTTTTAAAGAACCGGGCGGACGGGGAGATACGGTTTCACCATGAATTTAAAATCACGGTATCGGATTGCCCCAACGCCTGCTCTCAGCCCCAGATCAAGGATATCGGCATTATCGCGGCCAAAGCGCCGCAGCTCACCAAAAACGAATGCGCCCGCTGCATGGAATGCGTCCGGACATGCAGGGAAAACGCCATCCTTTTCAATGAACCAGATGCCTTCCCGGCGCTTGACGTCGCCCGGTGCGTTTCATGCGGCCAGTGCATCACCGCCTGTCCCACGGGAACCCTGTACGCAAAAAAACAGGGATATCGCATTCTGCTGGGCGGCAAACTGGGCCGCCATCCCCGGCTTGCAAGCGAACTGCCCGGTATTTTTACAGAAGAAGAAACGCTGGCCATTGTGAACCGGTGCATCACGTATTATAAGGCGGAAAGCAGCCGGGGTGAAGGTTTCGCCGATCTGGTGGCAAGAGACGGGATATTATTAAAAGAGCTGATCCGCCTCCGGGCCACATGAGACAGACTATCGCCTGCGGCACCCTGCCTTTTATGCGGAGCAGACCGACAACACCGGGCAGGGCGCCCTGCGGATCACACGATCGGTAGTTGAGCCCACCAGCAGATCCTCAACCATGCCATGGCCGCGGATGCCCAGAGCGATGAGATCAATATCATTCATTTGGGCATACCGGACGATTTCCGCATAGGGCTTGCCCACCAGCAGATGCGTGTGAAGGGTCAACCAGTTCATGGCGTCCTGGGGCACCATGGATTCCAGTTTCGCATTGATCATGTCATACAAATCCTGCTTGAATTTCTCTCCCTGATCCGCGGACATATTAAAAAGATCCCTGTAGCCGGACGGCTCCACCACATGCACCAGATGCAATTCGCTTTCAAATTCCTGGGCGATGCTGAGACTGTTTGCAAAGGCCAGATCCGAATCTAATGAAAAATCACACCCCACCAGTATACGTTTAAAAGGAAATTTCTGGATTCCGGCAACCGCGTCATCCGTCTCGCCCCGCAGCACCAGAAGCGGGCAGGGAAGAATCCGTATCAGCCGTTCGGTGACGGACCCCAGAAAAAAGCGTTTCAGGCCCGATCTTCCGTGGGTTGCAACAATTACCAGGTCCGCCTGATGCTCATCCACCAGATGGGTGATTTCATCAATGGTGTTTCCCACGGCGACCAGTGCGTGATAATCGATGGCGGCGCCGCTTACCAGCCGGTCTATTTCCGCGCGGGCATACGCCATGAATCGATTTTGATAATCAATGGGTTCCGAAACCGCTTCTCCGTACATGGAAACCGCCGGAAAATCAACCACATGGCAGACAATTAACTTTGCATTGAATTCCTTTGCCAGGGTAATGCCGTATGACACCACCGCCTCCGACAGCTTTGAAAAATCGGTGGCGCATAAAATCGTGTTGATGGGTCTTCTCATGATGTCGGCCCTCCTTGTTTAATTGTTATCATAAGGTTGGGTTTGCATGTGACCGTTGTTTGCATGGCATAATTGTTTAATATCACAAAGAGTGACGCCGGACAATATTGATGATCTCGTAAAAAGTCCGCAACTCGTCATGCCGGACTTGATCCGGCATCCAGAACTTATTGAATATACTTGATTCCGGCCTGCGCCGGAATGACGAAAAAAGGAGAAAATCGACTTTTTACGGTTTCATCAATAAGAAAAAAGAAAGTCTGGTCTTGCTATCCCGTCATTCTTCGAAAGTCCAAAGTCCGTTTCTGGGCTGACCACGAACGGGATTTTATTTACCTGAGCGGCTTTTCGGCCGTACAATAAACCATTTAATAACTCAATCATGGAGGGAATTTCAGATGGCAGAGATCAAATTGGGAAATCCGGCTGTTGTAGGTCTTGGAGGCTTTGGTATGACCACATTAATCCTGCAGTTCCATAA
>DAIEHU010000377.1 GCA_027353395.1 Desulfobacteraceae bacterium | reverse complement strand
CACGGCTTTTCGTGATGGCTTCCGCGTTGGCGGGGAACGTTTGTCCCGAGAACACCGGGACTTCGCCAAAAGGTTCGCCTGGCCCGAAAATATGAAAAATCTGTTCTTTCCCCTCCGAAGACAGCTTGAATATTTTGATCATGCCGTCAACACCGATATAAAAGCCGTTCCCCGCATCGCCTTCTGAAAAAATCAGTTCATTTTTAACAAACTCCCGCTCCCGGGCGATTTTCAGCAAATCCCGGATATGATGGTCCGGCAATCCCTCGAAAAGAATCGTTTGGGAAATCAAATCGTGATATTGTGACATTTTCGACACCATGCTTATTTTTTTGTATCCCTTGACATAAGTCAATGACAGATTTCAGAAATTCTATAAAATATAAAACAACAAATTACAAACCCGGAACACGATAAATTATCATTTTTAAAAACACACTGGAGGATCCATCATGAAATGTCCCGGACAAGACAGCAGATACTGGAAGCCCGGCGCCATCTTTGAAGCCGATTGCCCTGAATGCGGGAAAATTGTCGAATTTTTTAAAGATGACACCACCCGGAAATGCCCTCATTGCGGTCATCGATTCACCAACCCGAAACTGGATTTCGGTTGCGCAGCCTATTGTAAATTCGCGGATCAGTGCATAGGCACGCTCCCGGCCGAGATGCTGGCCAAACGCGACGATTTGCTAAAGGATAGGATCGCCATTGACATGAAAAAATACTTTAACAAAGATTTCAAGCGTATCGGGCACGCATCCCGGGTAGCCCGGTATGCGGAAAAAATCGGCATGGCCGAAGGGGGTGATATGGCGGTTATTCTGGCGTCAGCTTACCTGCACGATATCGGCATTCATGAAGCGGAAAGAAAACATCAGTCAACAGCATCCGTGTATCAGGAACAGGAAGGCCCCGCGATCGCACGAAGCATCATGGAAAACCTTGGCGCGTCAGCGCCCCTGATTGATGAGGTCTGCGATATTATCGCGCATCACCACCATCCCAGGCAGGAGGAAACCCTTAATTTCAAGGTGTTATACGATGCGGACCTCATCGCCAATGTGGAAGAAAAGCAGAAAGAGCGTCCGAGTTCGCACGAACAACTGGAAAGAATTGTCAGCCGGTGTTTTTTGACGGAAAGCGGCCGGAAGACAGCCGAAAAAATCTTATTATCTTAATCCTGTAGAGGTGTTAACATGCAAAAGCTACGCAAAATAATTGAAATTGATGAAAAATTATGTGACGGCTGCGGTCAGTGCGTACCGTCCTGCGCCGAAGGGGCGCTGCAAATTATTAATGGGAAAGCACGTATTGTATCGGAAAATTTGTGCGACGGGCTGGGCGCCTGCATGGGTGAATGTCCGAATGGGGCCTTAAAAATCATTGAACGGACGGCGGATGATTTTGATGAAAGCGCTGTTGAGAAACACCTCTCGTCACAGGTTCCCCAGGCTGCTCCGGAACCGGCCATGGCATGCGGGTGCCCGTCCCAGCAAATACAGTCTTTTTCAAGCCCTTGCGCCTGCGGTGATAACGCAGGAATATCAGCAGCCTCAATTTCAACAGGCAAAACATCCGCCCTCTCCCACTGGCCGGTCCAGATACGGCTGATCCCGGCCCATGCGCCGTTCTTAAAAAATGCAGACCTTTTGGTGCTGGCCGATTGCGCGGCAGTGGCCTGTCCTGCACTTCACGCGGATTTTCTGAAAGGAAAAGTCGTTATGATGGGATGCCCGAAATTTGATGATGCGGATGAATACATCCAAAAATTCACGGAAATTTTCACTAAGGCGGGGATTAAAAGCCTGACCATCGTCTCCATGGAGGTTCCCTGCTGCGCCGGACTCGCATGGATCGTTAAAAAGGGACTGGCGGGAGCAGGCGTCGATATACCAGTGGTTGAACTGGTTGTCGGTGCGCAGGGCAATATTGTATCAAGAACCACAACCAGCGGGCAAACCGCAGTTGTTTGAGCCTGATGGGGAA
>DAIEHU010000376.1 GCA_027353395.1 Desulfobacteraceae bacterium | reverse complement strand
CTTCTTCCGATTCTGAATCGCCGACCGTGACCACCGTCACAGACCCGCCGACTTTATCGACGATCTGAATCGCTTCCTCCACTGCATAGTTGTCCCATTCATTGACTGAGTAAACCAGATCGTCTCTTTCGATGTCATTGCCATCGCCATTGATTGCGATCTCGTTTTCCGACGTATCGGGGACACGCTTCACACATACCAAAATCTCCATATCGCCCTCCAACTCTATCTGTTATTAAAAATTTACAGACGTTTATCCGCCCAATTAATAATGCCTGAACTTATAACTATTCGATTTGATCGTCTAACTATCCATTAATTGTCCATATGGGCGGCGATCAGCTCGCCCAGGTCAATGGCTTCCATTTTTCCTTCCAGACCGGCCACCTTGATAGCGTCTTCCATGTTCACCAGACAGAACGGACAAGCGGTGACAATGACATTGGCCCCGGCTTTCTGGGCCATTTTGACCCGCAAAACGCCCATTCTTTCTTCTTCCTCCGGTTCATAGAACAGCATCAATCCACCGCCGCTGCAGCAGAACGACCGGTCACGGCTTTTGGTCATTTCCACCCGCCGGATTCCGGGAATCGCATCAATAGCGTTTCTGGGCTCTTCATACAAACCGTTATGCCGGCCAAGATAGCAGGGATCGTGATAGGTATATACCTTGCCGTCCGTTTCACTGGCGGGCTTGAGCTTCAATTTCCCGGCAGCCACGCTTCGGGTGATGACCTGGCTGATATGTTCCACCGGCGGCAGCCCTGTATATTCATTTTTAAGGGCATTATATGCGTGGGGGTCCGCGGTCACGATATGCTTTACGCCGGACTCCAGGATGGCTTCCGTGTTCTCGCGTTTGAGGTTCTGAAACAGCATTTCCTCGCCAAACCGCTTCACTTCATTGCCGCTGTCCTTTTCATCCTTGCCTAAGATTCCGAAATCAATACCAGCCGCGCACATAATCGTTGCGGTGGCCCGGGCGACATTCTGCATCCGCTCATCAAAAGAAGACACGGAATCAACAAAATAAAGGGTCTCGGCAGTGTCGCCATTTTCAAACAGCTTGACTTGGCAACCTTCCAGGCTTTTGGTCCATTCCGCGCGTTTTTTCTCCATTTTGCCATAGGGGTTGCCGCGTTTTTCAAGAGAAGACAAGGGTTTTTGAAGGCTCTGGGGCACATTGCCGGAATCCACCATCCCCCGCCTTAAATCAACGATCTTGTTGATGTATTCAATCCCGATGGGGCATTCCTGTTCACATGCGCCGCAGGTGGTGCAGGACCAGATTTCATCCTCGGTATAAATATCGCCGATGAGCGGTTCCTGGGCGACGAATTCCCCCATCAAAGGGAAATGCGAAAAGGCGTAATCCCTTGCCTTTATGGATATAAACCGCGGTGACAGTGGCCGTTTCACCCTGTTGGCGGGGCACTGGTCGGAACAGCGGCCGCAGTCGGCGCAGGTGTAAAAATCCAGAACGTCCTTCCATGTAAAATCGGAAAACTTTTTGACGCCGAACGACTCCAGATTATCCAACTCGTCGTCAGAGATGCCATACCGGACGGGCCGGACATTTCCTCTGTCAAGACGCATGAAGTACACATTAAATAACGAGGTGATAACGTGGAAATGTTTGCCCATGGGCAAAAAGCAGAGGAAAAAGAAAAAGGTCAGATCATGAACATAATATGCAAGAATGTGAAGGTGTTGAAGCTTTGCCAGGCTTGCGTCCAGCAGCATGTTTTTGAATGCCCAGGCCAGTGTCGCCGGCGCCAGAAAGGTGGCTGCGTGACCGGCCTGCTCTTCCGCGGCCACCTGGCAGGCCTCAAAAAGACTTTCTGAAATCATCAGCGTGCCGATCACCGCCAAAACAAAAATCGCTTCATTGGTATGGTCATGGCCATATGATTTCGGGTAAATATATCTATCCGGACGGAAAATCCCCCGGCGCACAGCAGCGATTATTACTGCAAAAAACACCGCGGTGGCCGCATAATCTTTAAA
>DAIEHU010000375.1 GCA_027353395.1 Desulfobacteraceae bacterium | reverse complement strand
TCAGCCCGAATGGCGACCGCTTTCAAATACCGCGCCAGATGGCGCAAAACCAAAGAATCATGGATTTCGATGAAATTCTCCGGCATCAGATGCTGAAGGGACTGCCGCAGGTCCGCGGCGAAAGCCCCCATCACCGGGCCGGTTTTATGGACGGATTCAAGATGTGCAATAACGGCCTGCGCCTCCCGAAAGGCTTCCAGGACCGGCAGAACATCGGCAAGCAGTCCCTGGCCCGCGGGCATAATCCGGTTCACCATTTGCCGGGCGTGATCTGAAAAATCATTTTGAGTGCGAATGTTTTTAAAAAACAAATCCATCTCCACCCGGCGGATCATTTGGCGGCGCAAAGATTTTCCGCCCCCGAAATGCCATGCGGCCGGTTCCAGACCGGCTGGCAGAACCATCGTTTTTTCAAGAAATTTAAAATCCTTTATGAAATAAAGATGATAAAGCGCGCCCACCCCTTCCGGATGGGCGGATTCCGCTTTTGTTTTGTTTGTGAACAACCGGAGATTGACGGCTCCATCCGCGACCTCCAGGGCTGGATACGCCAGAACTTCCCTGCCCTTCCGGTCCGTCAGGGGAATCGATTCCGGCAAATCCGGGAAATCCCAGGCCAAAAGATTTGCGCGTTCCCACTTCCGGCGCTCGGCTGCCAGTCCTTCCATGTCATCCGGCGCATGCGCCACGGATTGCCTTAGCACTGCCTTGTCGCGGCTTGAAACAATCTCACGCCCCTTGCTGTCAGTCAGGCTGATCCGCAGCTTCAGATAATCCGGCAGCGCATCTTCATTCCAGGCATCCGCCGGGATATCCACCCTGAACCTGTCATGAATAAACCGGCTCAAGCTCCCGGTCAGGGAGCCTTTGAATCTCGGCATCTCCTCCATAATCACCGATACCGTGGCGGACACCGGCACCAGTTGCTTGCGGTGGGATTTGGGAAGCCCTTTAATGAGTTCCGTGATTTTTTCCGGAAGCAGGCCGGGAATAATCCAGCCGGTGGATTCCAAGGGGATGCGGTCCGCTGAAGCGACCGGCACCCGGACCGTGATTCCGTCATTTTCCTGGCCCGGCTCAAAGTGATAGTCACAGTCAAATGCTTCGGCCCCCATTGCCACATGGTCCGGAAACAGGGAGAGCCGCGCATCATCCGGAGAAGCAGCCAGTACATCCGAGGGCTGCATCCGCAGAAAATCATCGGAACCGTTTTCCTTGATGCGCTTTTTTAAAGACGGCATATCATAGACACCAGCAAGGCGATTCTTGTAAAACTGGATTAGATCGGCCTCCGCCACCAGGAAATCCCGGCGCCTCACCCGGTTTTCCATATCCCGGACGTCTTCGATCAACTCACGGTTATGGAGCATAAACGGCAGAAGGTTGCGGACATCATTTTCCATCAGGGCGCTCTGGATAAAAATTTCCGTGGCCTTTTCCGGGTCCACGGGCCCGAACAGCACCGTCCGCCCGGACACGATGACGAGCCCGAACAGGCTCACCTGCTGATCAGCCACCACCGCCTCGCGGCTACGCTGCCACCGGGGATTGGAATACGTGTATTTGCAGAGACTCCCGCCCAGGGGTTCCAGCCACCGGAGGCTGATGGTGGCGACCCGCCGGGCAAAAAGCCGGGATGTCTCAACCATTTCGGCGGCCACAATCCATTGCCCGGCTTTGTTGAATTGCCCGGAACCCGGAAAAATCATGACCTGCCGGCCTTTGGCGGCCTGATAAATGTTTTTCTCCTTTTTCACGGCAATATTGCTTAAAAATCCGCTTAAAACAGACTGGTGAATGGCGGCGTAACCATCTGAGAACAGATCATCACTGGCGGCCGGGATTTCTTTATGGGGGCGCGCCTCGGTTTCAGTCTCCATGCGCGCATCCATCCGGGATTCCTCAAGAATATCCAATATCTGTTCATGGACATCCTGCCATTCGCGCATGCGCTTGAACGACATAAAATGGATTTTGCAGAATTTTTTGAGTTCACCCGCGCGAACAGATGATTTTCCAGCCTTCGGATTCCCGAAGCAACCGGTCCAGATATTAAACATCGTCATAAAATCCGAAGCCGGATC
>DAIEHU010000374.1 GCA_027353395.1 Desulfobacteraceae bacterium | reverse complement strand
GATCTCCTTAATATGAACCATAACGAAACCTTTTCGGGCCATCGCAAGGCCCTCATGAACAAGCTCAAGGACGGCCTGATCCTCCTGGCCGGCGGCAAGGAAATCACCCTGGTGGGAACCGCCCATGTGTCAAGAGAAAGCGTTGAATTGGTGGAACGGGTGATCACATCGGAAAAACCGGATACGGTTTGCGTGGAATTGTGTCCATCCCGGTTCCAGTCCATCAAGAAGAAAGACCAGTGGCTGGAAATGGACATCATGAAGGTGATCAAGGAGAAGAAAACCTTTCTGCTTCTGTCCCATCTAATGCTTGCGTCTTTTCAGAAACGCATCGGTGACAAGCTCGGGGTCAAGCCCGGCGAGGAAATGCTCCGGGCGCTGGATGCGGCGGAGACCGTGGGCGCGCAAGTCTGCCTGGCGGACCGGGACATCACCGTCACCCTCACCCGGACGTGGCGCAGCACCGGGTTCTGGAACAAGACGAAATTGTTGTATCAGCTTCTCGGGTCCGTGTTCGAGGTGGATGAAATTGATGAAAAAGACATTGAGGCCATGAAACAGTCGGACATGCTTGACTCCCTGCTGGCGGAGCTGGGAAAAACCCAGCCGGCGCTTCGGGAGATATTGATTGACGAGCGGGACCGCTATCTGGCGCAGAAGATCAAGTCAGCGCCGGGGGAAAAGATCGTGGCCGTGGTGGGGGCCGGTCATGTGCCCGGCATCCGGCGGTATATCGAACAGGATACGGATATCGCGGCCCTGGAAACCCTGCCGCCCAAAGGCAAGCTGGGGGGCGTCATGAAATGGCTGTTCCCTACCGCGATTGTGGCCCTGATCATCTTCGGCTTTTTTCACGGCGGCAAACATGTGGGAACGGATATGATTATTTGGTGGGTGCTGATCACCGGGGTGTTTTCCGGCATCGGGGCCGTTGCCGCGTTCGGGCATCCCCTGAGCATCCTGTCGGCGGCGCTGGCCGCGCCCATAACCACCATACATCCCCTGATCGCCGCGGGCTGGGTGTCCGGGCTGGTGGAAGCGATGGTGCGAAAACCCAAGGTCCGGGATCTGGAGTCCCTGCCCCAGGATATTTTATCGGTCCGGGGCTTTTGGCGCAACCACGTGACCCGGATTTTGCTGATGGTGGTGTTCACCAATCTCGGGGCCAGCATCGGAACCTTTGTGGCCCTGCCCATGATGATGAAGGCGCTGGGTAATGGATGATGATTGGGGGGGCGCTGAAAAATATTCCGGTTCTGTAGGAGCGGGCCATGCCCGCGAAAAATGAATGTGATAATTATCAATCCAGAATTAAACCCATATTGCATTCCAGAACGGATAATCCCCCACCCGCCTCACGAGTCCGGCCCGGATCGGATTGGCGATAACATACCGGGCCGCCTGCCGCAAATCTTCATTCGCCCGCAAGGCGTGGTCGTGAAACGCCCGGTCCGTTGTTACGGAAGTCACCAGATAGACATGACGGGGCATGGATGCCCGGCCCCGCCGCAGCGCCCGATGTCCGGAATGGTTTTCAACGGTCGTTGGTTTTCATTGGTTTATCAATTTGCGGGTGTGGTCAATTTCGCGGGCGTGGCCCGCTCCTACATGGTTCGATGTTGAATGTCGCGAATGGCATGTCGACGGTTTCCCCCCGTAGGCGCGGGCCATGCCCGCGATTCAACCCCCGGATTCCACGATCCGGATTTCCTCGTCCGTCAGGCCGTAGAGTTGGTACACCAGTTGGTCGATTTGGCGGTCGGTGGTTTCGATCCGGCGATTCAACGCTTCTTTCATCTGCGGGATTTTGGAACCCTTAACCTTTTTGTTCAAATCAAGCAGTTGATCGACAAGTCCGATAAGCGGTTTTTGTTGTTCGGCAGGAATGCGAGGCAGGATAAGCTGCTCAACATGCTTTTTTTTGACTTCCGCTAAAGCCTCTCCTTTTTCAGGATTTATAAATGCATAAAACGCATTTATCAGCTTTGAATTGATGACTCCAAGGATAAAACGGAGATCATATAGTAAGCGTAATATTTATTGCAGCTATAGTTAATTTGTGGCATGTTCATCTCAAGGAGGTGAACCATGCCAAA
>DAIEHU010000373.1 GCA_027353395.1 Desulfobacteraceae bacterium | reverse complement strand
ACGCAGATGTTCGGTCTCGCGGTGCAGAACTTCATTTCCGCCGCCGCCGGCATCGCCGTCGCGGTTGCCGTGATCCGCGGCTTCGCGCGCCGCAGCGCCGGCACCATCGGCAATTTCTGGGCGGATTTAATAAGAGGGATCATCTACGTGCTTCTGCCCTTCAGTTTTATCGCCGCCATTTTACTTGTTTCCATGGGGGTTATTCAGAATTTCAGCCCTTATCATGAGGTTGTCACCCTCCAAGGCGCAAAGCAGATTATCGCCATGGGACCGGTTGCATCACAGGAAGCGATTAAGGAGCTTGGAACCAACGGGGGCGGTTTCTTTAACGCCAACAGCGCGCATCCGTTTGAAAATCCGACGCCGCTTTCGAATCTGATAGAGATGATCCTCATTTTCGCCATCCCGTCAGCCCTGACCTACGCCTACGGCCGCATGGCAAAAAACCGGAAACACGGCTGGATTATCTGGGGAGCCATGGCGATATTGTTTCTTGTGGGGGTAACGACGGTCTATTGGTCCGAATCACAGCCGAATCCAGTCACCCGCGGAATGCCGGTCAGTCAGTCATCCGGTAACATGGAAGGCAAGGAAACGCGATTCGGAATAACGGATTCAGCCCTGTTCGCCACCGCAACGACGGATGCCTCATGCGGCGCCGTCAATGCCATGCACGACAGCCTCAACCCCATCGGCGGCCTCGTGCCCATGCTGAACATCCAACTCGGCGAGGTCATATTCGGCGGGGTCGGCGCCGGGCTTTACGGCATGTTGATATTCGTTGTTCTCACCGTGTTTATTGCCGGCCTGATGGTCGGCCGCACACCGGAGTATCTCGGGAAAAAAATAGAGGCCCCGGAAATGAAATTCGCCATGCTCTATGTGCTCATATTTCCGATTCTTATTCTTGGGTTTACTGCTTGGGGGGCAGTCGTGTCTTATGGACTTTCCTCCCTCAATAACAACGGACCGCATGGTTTGTCCGAGCTTCTTTACGCATTCTCCAGTGCGGCCGGAAATAACGGATCCGCTTTTGCCGGACTCAACGCAAACACGGACTGGTACAACATCACCCTTGGTATTGCAATGCTGTTCGGGCGCTTCTTCATGATCATTCCGGCCCTGGCCATTGCCGGTTCCATGGCGGGCAAAAAAACGGTCCCGGCCGGTCCCGGCACCTTTCAGACCGATGGCGGAATGTTTCTGTTTCTGCTGTTGTCGGTCATCATCATCGTTGGCGCTTTGACGTTTTTCCCTGCCCTGACGTTGGGGCCTGTTGTTGAACATTTTGAAGCTGTTGGGGGCAAACTCTTTTAAAAGGCGTGTGAAAATACAATGTCTAAACCAAATACAAAAACCGTTTCCCTTTTCAATAAGGATATCCTCAAACAGGCTGTGATTGACAGCGTGCGCAAACTCGCACCCCGGCATATCCTCAAGAATCCCGTGATGTTTGTGGTAGAAATCGGCAGCATACTCACAACAGCCGCGCTTTTGCGGGATATCCTGGCTCCGAATGCGGAGTCGGCGCCGTTGTGGTTTACCGGGAACATCACAGCATGGCTGTGGTTCACCCTGTTGTTTGCCAATTTCGCCGAAGCGGTGGCGGAAGGCAGGGGCAAGGCCCAGGCTGCATCCCTCAAAAAGCTGCGCAAAGACATAAAAGCCCGCAAACTGGTTTCAGGTAAAGAGGAATCCGTCGTATCCTCGACGCTGCGTAAAGGCGACATGGTGGTGTGTGAACCGGGGGATATGATCCCTGGAGACGGCGAGATCGTGGAGGGAATCGCGGCTGTCGATGAATCATCCATCACCGGTGAATCCGCTCCGGTCATCCGTGAATCCGGCGGCGACCGGTCGGCGGTCACCGGCGGCACAAAAGTGCTTTCCGACCGGATCGTAGTGCAAATCGGGGCGGACCCGGGCAGCTCGTTTCTTGACCGCATGATATCCCTTGTGGAGGGGACATCCCGCCAGAAAACCCCGAATGAGCTTGCCCTTCACATTCTTCTCGTAGGGCTGACCATCGTTTTTCTCATTGTCTGCGTCACCCTTGTGCCCATGGCCGCCTATTCAGGCATTCATCTTTCCGCCACGGTGATTGTGG
>DAIEHU010000372.1 GCA_027353395.1 Desulfobacteraceae bacterium | reverse complement strand
TTTATTTCTTTCATAAAAATCCTTTTTTTACCGCTTACGCTTCGGCCTGAATTCTTTCCGCCTAACAAACCTGAATAATTACAGTATTTTTTTAATGCCCCGGATTGCCTGGTTGATGCGCATATTGTTCTCAATCAGTGCAAACCGGACATACTCATCTCCGTATGCGCCAAATCCGACACCCGGCGATACCGCGACTTTAGCTTCCCGGATCAGCATTTTGGAAAATTCTACGGATCCCATCTTGATATACTGATCGGGAATTTTGGCCCATACAAACATGGTGGCCTTGGGTGGCGTGATTTTCCATCCAATCCGATGAAGGCCGCCTATCAGCGCGTCTCTTCGGGATTGATACGTGTCGCAGATTTCCTTTACGCAATCCTGGGGCCCGTTAAGCGCAATGATCGACGCAATCTGTATGGGCTGAAACATGCCATAGTCCAGGTAGCTTTTGATGCGTTTTAAGGCGAACACGGTCTCCGGATTGCCGACGCAGAAACCCACGCGCCATCCCGCCATGTTATAGCTCTTGGACAGGGAAAAAAATTCCACGCCCACATCTTTGGCGCCTTTGGCCTGCAAGAAACTCGGCGGTTTATAGCCGTCAAAAACAAGATCAGCATAGGCGAAATCATGCACCACCAAGATATCGTGCTCTTTTGCGAAATCCACAATTTTTTCAAAAAAGTCCAGTTCCACGGTTTCCGTGGTTGGATTGTGCGGAAAATTAAGAATGAGTACTTTTGGCTTGGGCCACGTCTGTTTGGTGGTGGCGATTAAATTTTCAAAAAAATCCGTATCCGGTCCCAACGGCACATAACGGACATCCGCCCCGGATATAATGGAGGAATAGGGGTGAATGGGGTAAGTCGGGTTGGGGGAAAGCATCACATCTCCCGGGCCTAAGGTTACCAGCATGAGATGCGAGATGCCTTCCTTAACGCCAATGGTGACAATGGCCTCGGTTTCCGGGTCGATATCCACATCATACCGCCTCCTGTACCAGTCGGCGATGGCCATTCTCAGTTTCCGGATACCCATGGAAGCGGAATACCGATGATTCTGAGGCTTTTACGCAGCCTGCGTGAGCTTATCGATGATATGCTGGGGAGTGCCCAGATCCGGATTGCCCATTCCCAGGTCAACAATGTCTTCTCCGGCATGACGCGCATCCATTTTAATCTGGTTGACGGATGCGAAAACATATTGGGGCAGCCG
Organism: Desulfobacteraceae bacterium; assembly: GCA_027353395.1. Classification (GTDB taxonomy): domain Bacteria; phylum Desulfobacterota; class Desulfobacteria; order Desulfobacterales; family Desulfosalsimonadaceae; genus SURF-3. The sequence goes on along the minus strand of DAIEHU010000372.1, from coordinate 915 downwards.
GTTCAGTCTTGAGAAAGTTTTCATGATGGTCCTTTTATGAGATTGATAAATAATGTCGTGTTTATTTACACCAGTCACGGCCGGTTGTCAAAAAAATTGTTTTGACTTTTATTGTGGATTACGTTAAAAAAACAATTTTTTTTGACAATTAAAAAATAACAGCAGGGTGCCCTATATCTATGAGTAATTCTAAAGAATCATTAACTTATGCAGGCTCTGGAGTCGATATAGAAAAAGCCGGTGTGTTTGTTGACGCCATCAAGAAAATTGCGTCTAAAACACCCAGATCCGGCGTGATGGGCGAAATCGGCGGCTTTGGCGGGCTTTTTTCTTTGAACGTGGCGGATTATAAGCGTCCGGTGCTTGTCAGCTCCACTGATGGCGTGGGCACAAAATTAAAAATTGCGTTTATGATGGACAAGCATGATACCGTGGGCATTGATCTGGTTGCCATGTGTGTGAATGATGTGGCGGTCCAAGGCGCAAAACCGCTTTTTTTCCTGGATTATCTGGCCATGGGAGAATTGAATTCCCAGGTCGCCGAACAGATTGTCAAGGGTGTGGCGGAAGGCTGCTGTCGTGCGCAGTGCGCCCTGATCGGCGGCGAAACAGCGGAGATGCCTGGTTTATATCAGCAGAATGAATATGATCTGGCTGGCTTTTCCGTGGGAGTCGTGGATAACGACAGGATTGTGGATGGATCGGGAATCCGGGTCGGTCACAAACTGATCGGAATTGCTTCTTCTGGGCTTCACAGCAACGGATTCTCCTTGGTTCGTAAAATCTGTTTTGATGTCTTGAACCTGAAAGTTGATTCCTATATTCCGGAATTTGGGAGAACCTTGGGAGAAGAACTGATTACCCCCACGAAAATATATGTGGAAATGATTCTGAATCTGATCAAAGACCTGCCCA
>DAIEHU010000371.1 GCA_027353395.1 Desulfobacteraceae bacterium | reverse complement strand
GCTGACAATAGCTTCTTTTGCATGACTAATCCTCCTTTTTTAAACAGATATTTTCCGTTGATGTTGACACCTTTGTAAAATGTTCACGGGCAAGGAATTTTTCGGAATATGTAGTACAACGTATTATGCGGACATTTTACAAATATGTCAACGTCGACCACCGGTTTTAAGACCAAAAATCGAATCTATTTCCGCAAAAAACCGGGGGTATATCACTTTCTCCGCTTTTTCGAGCCGGGATACAAAAAATGCATCCACAACACCCTGTGAAATCGCCAGATTTTGCAGACTTTTGATAATTTGATGACCCTGTACAAGCTGGCTGCACGTCCCGCTGCACCGCTCGCACCCAAGGCACAGCCAGATGGATGGCGATACGATCAATTCGGCCGCCAGCCCCAGGTTCACCATGCGAATGATGGCCTGGGGATCAAACAAATCCCGCTCGCAGAAAACCGGGCAGGCGCCGCTGCACTCACTACATGTAAAGCAATTGTTATTATTAAATTTTTTCATAACCTCTAGAAGAGATTTAGAAATTCGGATGCCGTTGTTTCGAATGATCTCTATCGGCGTCCGAATGGGTGTGTTCAACCACTCATCCCACTCTTCATCTGTAAGACTTGCCAGGCTCCCCTTCATGCACCAGGCCGCCGCATGCCATCGGACCCGCTGAAATTTGGCAAAAAATTCCTGGTGCCGGTTCACCGCCTCCTGGGTCACGATGCCCTGGCGAAGCGCTGTTTCACGTGAATATTTAATAATGTCAGATGGCTTTACAAGATTCGGGCAGATCAAGCTGCATCGCCGGCATGTAAGGCAATACCAGATTTCCGGAAGGCGAAGGAGCTCATCCCGCATTCCGAGATAGGCCAGACGCACGATTTTTTGCGGGCGCAAGGCATTGGCGACGATATTGACGGGGCACCCGCCGTCACAGGTTCCACAGGTCCAGCACTTATAAAAACCGGAACGGGTGGCCTGCTCAATGGCGCTCCTCTCTTTAAAATCAGGTCTCAAAGGCGATTCATGCATCATTCCTCCTTTCCAACCCAAGCATCATGGAATCCCCGCAGATGTCTTCAAGCCGTCGAATCATGCGCCGCAACGATTCGTTGCGGTCCAATGATTCAACGCGTGTTTTCTCCCCCACATGCGCCGGCGGGCTGGTTTTGAAGATTTCGAATGTATCTTCCACCTCGTCCACCGCGAACTGAATGGTATGGGTGATATAATCATCAATCCTGCTCACCCCCGAACCATTCTCACCCATGAGATGAGGATGGGCCACCATCGTTTTTTTGACATTATTACCGATGGCCGCCATGAATTCCCTGACCTCGGAGGCGGAAAACCCTTCCATGTATTTATGGGTGCCGATAATCTCGGCAAAATTCTGCATCATGGTCCGGTCCCGGCTTTTTACAGTGGCGGCAAGAACCTGATAGTAAAGACGAATGTCCCAGCAGAGCAGGTTCGCATCCATCTGGCGATACATGGGAAATCGCAGCGCATTGCCCGGAGCTTTGATTTCTTCCATAATGCGCCCGGCAATGGCATCCCGTTTTTCCATCATGATATCGTAAATCAGGGAACTTTTCCGGATCGCGAACCGCTTGAGCAGGGTCTCATTGCGAAACGCCCAGTTATTGGGATGATTTTTCATGTTTTCCGTCAGAAACAGCATACGCCTCAGAATATGATACCGGGGATCGGGTTTCCAGCCGAGAACGCGAAAAGTAGCCGACGCATCCACATTTAATTTCTTGTCAATATACTTCGCCATCCATGGCTGTTCTAACGATGGCCTGCCGGTCAACCGGTTCCAGAACTGCCAGAGGCTCAGGCTTGCCGCAGCCAGGGATCTGGGTACCAGAAAAGGGGCGATGTCCCGGCCATAAAAATATTTCGTGGCGGCTTTGAAAAGTTCCAGATGAGAAACGCAGCCCTGGGGACTGGCGATCAGCGTTGTAAGGCCCGGAAGTTCGCCGCTCTTTTCAATGACCCGGAGAAACATTTTATTGAGGTCCTTGATATGAATATAAGGCATGGCGGATGCGCCTTTTCCCGGGATCGCCCGTGAAACAAGCTTATTTCCGGTAAGCCATTTCTTTAAAATCATATTTAACGGCGGGTTCTCGCACCAG
>DAIEHU010000370.1 GCA_027353395.1 Desulfobacteraceae bacterium | reverse complement strand
TGCGGACTTTCATGGTGGGCGTCAGCTCTCCGGTTTCAATCTCAAAGGGTTTGGGAAGAATGAAAAATTTTTTGATGGTTTCAAAATTGGCCAAATTCGCGTTGGCATCCGTGACCGCTTTTCCAATTTCCTGTTTCACCGCGTCAAGCTGAGTGATCTGTTCATAAGTGAGTCCCGGATATCCGTTGGACTGTGCCCATGCTGGCGAATTCTCCGGAGAGAGTGAAATTAGGGCGGTGAGATATTTTCGCCGGTCGCCGTGGACCATGGCATATTCAATCAATGGGTGGCTCATGAGCAGGTTTTCAATATTGGACGGGGTTACGTTTTTGCCGCCGGAAGTGATAATAATGTCTTTTTTTCTCCCTGTGATCCAGAGAAACCCGTCCGTATCGATATGGCCGATATCACCGGTGTAAATCCATCCATCACCGGCAAGGGTCTTTTTCGTGAGTTCCGGCTGATTGAGATACCCTTTGAAAACAATGTCTCCCTTGACCATGATTTCGCCGTCACCCGCGATTTTCAATAGAACGCCGGGCAGGGCTTTTCCCACAGAGCCGAAACGAAAGGCATCGGGCGTATTGAGCGTGCAGAAACAAGATACCTCCGTCTGACCGTACCCTTCTAAAATTACCATGCCGCAGGCGTGAAAAAATTCGATGATTTCAAGGGCAATGGGGGCTGCTGAAGACAAAAAATACCGGACCCGGCCGCCGAAGACTTCCCGGATTTTTTTTAAAACCAGTGTATCCGCCAATTTATACTTGATTGAAAGGCCCAGAGGCATGCCTTGACCGGATTGAATTTTCCGGCTGGCCTCACGCCCGATCTTTTCGGCCCAATAGAATAGCTTTTGTCTCGTTGGCGGCGCCGCATCCACCTGGGATCGGATTCGGGCATAGGCTTTTTCAAAAATTCTGGGCACACTGCCGAAAAAAGTGGGATGGATTTCCTTGATGTCATCAAGGATTTTTTTGATGTCTTGAACGTATGCCCCGGTAATCCCTCTGCGGATTCGCATAAATTGGGCAATCCGCTCTCCAACATGGGACAGGGGCAGAAAAAACATCATGATATCGCCAACATCGTTTTGCTTTACGACTTCGGTGGTGGTCAGCTCGGCCAGAAAATTTTTATGCGTCAGGCAAGCGCCTTTGGGCGGGCCCGTTGTCCCTGAAGTATAGATAATAATGGCGATATCTTCAGAACGAATCTGTTTTGCAATCCGGTCGATACATTCTGGATCGGACGCAAGCAACGCCCGGCCTTTGTCCATGAGTTCAGAGAGGGGAATGACGTTTTTCCCTTTTAAGGGTCCCTCCCATCCCACAAGGTATTCAAGGCCGGACAAATCTTCCAGATGCGGCGCGATTTTATCAATCTGCATCTGATCTTCAATAAACAGAATCTTGGCGTTTGAATCCTTAAGAATATAGGCGGACTGCTCACCCGAAAGGGTCTGGTAAATGCCGACGCTCACGCATCCGGCTTTGAGAATCCCCACGTCCGAAAGCGTCCATTCCAGTCGTGTATTTCCCAGAATGCAAACAACGCTGCCCGGGGCAATGTTCAAGGACAAAAGACCTGCGGCAATCCGGTCGGACTGATTATCGGCTTCAGACCATGTGACCGAATTCCACCCGCCTTTCTGTTTAACTAGAAACGCAGTTTTATCAGAAGCTTGATTACATCGTTCTTTAAAGACATCTACCAGATGTTTCATTGACGCCCCCTATATTTATGATGAAAGCTCCTTTTTTCGATTCACTCTTCCGATATACTGTAAATATATCCTTTTCTGCCTTTAGTTCATACACAATTGCCAAGACCTATCATCAAGGCTATCCTCCCTAACATAAAATCCGGAAACAGCCCGCGCATTATTAGTCCGATATAAATCTGCTATGGGATGACAACCAGCAGGATATCCAATCGCCCCATATTTTTTCTGGCATGCACTGTCAGTGCGTGGACGCAGATAAACATAAAAACTCCCAGCCCCGTCATTCCGGCAGTAGCGTTTTTAATACCCGATACAGAAAACTGACTAATTGGAAATGTCTATATACTGAGGTAATTGCAAAACCTCTGGATCATCCCGATTTTTTTTTGAATGCCGAGCAAAAAGCTGGATCAAAAAGCAATAT
>DAIEHU010000036.1 GCA_027353395.1 Desulfobacteraceae bacterium | reverse complement strand
TTGCGGATATCCTGTCGGCCATGGGCAGCGGCTTCCGGTTTGACAGCCGCGTCGCCATGTGGTTTGTGCTGCCGGTCTTTCTGCTCAGCATAGCCAGCGGGTTTTTTCCGATGGACCGGTTCGTCCACCGGGCGCGTCTGGCCGTGGGGATTTGTTTTACGGTGCTGACCCTTCTTCTCTGCGGCGCCACCATCCCTTATTTCAAGGAATACAATGATCAGTTCAATTCCTGGATATTTGGCCTGATTTATGATGATTTCGGGGCCATTCTGAAAACGGCCTGGAGCCAGGTGCCGGTTGTCAGGGGGGGGCTGGGCCTTCTGGTTCTCATAGCCGGAGCCATCTTTGTTCTGAAGAGATTTTTAAACCGGGAACCGGCCTGGGCAGGTACCGCCAATCGTCTTCCGGCGTTGTTTAAAACCGTCGCAACCATCGTGGTTTTATGCCTGGTGATATTCGCCTGCCGGGGATCCATCTGGCGCCGTCCGGTTCAATTGAAAGATGCCGCCATCACCCGGGATTCGTTTCTGAACAAGACGGTGCTCAATCCCTATGAGGCGCTCCGGTATCAGCTTTCGGATTATCAGGAATCCCGTCAAACCGGGGGAATCAAAAAATACCTGCCGGACGGAGATATCCGGTCGGCAGTGAAGTCATTTTTTAACGATTCCCGTAATCTCAATAATATTGATGATTATATGCGCCATGCCGCGCCAGGCGGGCCGCCGGTGCTCCCCAAGCATATTTTTCTGATTGTGATGGAAGGTTATGATTCCTGGCCCATGCTTCCCCAATACGCGTCCATGCAGACATGCGCCCAACTAAAAGCCATCGCGGCCAACGGCCTCTGGCTTAAACGGTTTTTGCCGGCGTATATCGGCACAACCCCGGCGTTGACCACTATCATCGCAGGGCTTCCGGACATGAATATCATGACCAATTATCAGCCATCCGCGTTAAAGCCTTATCCCACGTCCATTGCGCCGATTTTCAAAAAGCTGGGATACAAGACCCGGTTTTTTTACAGCGGGTATCTGTCCTGGCAGCGGATTGAGGATTTCTGCCGCCATCAGGGATTTGAAGAAATTTACGGCGCGCCCCATATGGGCAAGTGGGTCCACGCCAATGAATGGGGGGTGGATGACGAAGCCCTGTTTCAGTTTATAGAAAAGACCATTGCGGATGACCAGCCCAGTTTCAGCATGGTGATGACCACCGGCTATCATCCACCCTATAATATTGACGTATATGGGAAAGGCTATCCGGTTAAAACCATTCCGCCGGACCTGGCCGGCATCTATGACGGCGGGATTCCTTTAAAAATTTTTGGCCATCTGTGGTATGCGGATAAATGCCTGGGGGATTTCATTCATCACATGGAACGGAAACTCACCGCGCCGGTTTTCGCCGTGACCGGCGATCACTGGTCTCGGAAGTTTTTAAACAGCAAGCCGTCATTATATGAGCGGTCTTCCGTTCCCCTGGTGCTGTATGGCCCGGACGTATTAAAAAACAAACATTTTCCGGAAAACGCCGTGGGCGGCCATATTGATATCGCGCCCACATTGATAGAACTGGCCGCGCCAAAAGGCTTTGTTTATCACGCGATGGGCCGCGACCTTCTATCGGATGAGCCTGCGCCGGCGGCGTTCGGCGCTAATTTTGTCGTCATGACGCCGGATATGATCATGGAAAATCAAAACCGCCAGGCGGTGGAGAAGATGCCGGAGAATTCATTCCCCGGCACCCGGAACCCTTCGCCCCCGGATGTCAACGGGCTGTTTAAGCGCGCCAGCCAGTATTACGCCATCGGATGGTGGCGAATCATACGCGGCGCATCGCTTCCCGGTTCCCATTAAAACGCATGAAGGGCTTCATTGCGGATATCAATCCGGCCTGCTGTTCGTTCTTGACAGCAAGGGGGTGACAGTTTAAGTTAATCGCCGGTACGGAAACTGGATAAAGAAAAAAAGAGACCATCAGCCCACAAACAGGCGGTTTCGTGCTTTCAGCGGCGCATTTCCCATTCGCCCTGCCGGAAGAATCGAACCGTCCTTTTTGTTTTTGCTGCGGACGGAAAACGGCGCAGGTTTCAAATTCAGAAAATATTTTTTTGCAAGGTCGTCATGAACGAAAAAATAGATTTGAAAAATCGTGATGTTATCATAAAGCTTGTCACCGGTGCGGTGTGTGCGATAGAGCTTTTTATCGCGCTGGTTACCCTCATCTATCAGCAGGATACCGTCAAACGGGTGGAGACGCCCATAACCGAAGAAATGGCCCAGGTGTATATCAATCATCCGGAGAAATTAAAACCGGATGAAAGACTGGCTCTGAATGTCTACAGCAGCAGGGACAGTCAGCGGACCTATCTGATTGTGAAAGAAGATGAGGAAGTGGTTCCTTTTCCCTGGAAAGCATGGATTTTGACTTCTGTCGGGGTTCCTATCGGGCTTGCGTTTCTGGTGCTTTTACTGACCAGGGCATATTTTCAGGTCGCCGAGCCAGGTGAGAAGGAACCTGTTGAATCTTCAGGCAGATTTGTTTCAAGCGTCAATAAATTAAGCCAGATTAACATCATTTGGTTTATGCTCTTAACGATCGTTGTCCTGTTTCTCCTTTGGTATATCCCTGAAATTATAAAATATACAGGAGATGTTGCCATCACCTGGCTGACGATGCACTGGTGGGTGCCGGCGACGGTTTTTTTCACGGCAGTTTTTGTTATTCTGCTGATGATTTATTTGCATTACCGGTTGAAAGTCAAGGCCATGCATACGGAAGTGGAGATTGCGAAATTGAAATTTCTGCAGTTTGAAGGCAATCCCCGGATGCTGATAGACAACCAAACAGGCCCGTCTCCCCATCTGATAGAAGCCGCCCCTCATGAAGATATGCCGTCCTGAACCCTCTTTTGGGGCGCGCCGGTCATCCCGATAGTGCGTTATCGATATCCTCGTAGGCTTCAGGCTGGAACCGGGGGGTGCAGATGGCGAGGAAGATCAGGTCTTCCCGGCCGGTGTTGGTGATCCGCTGGGGACAGGCGGGGGGGATGCGAACGGCATCAAAGGCGCTGACATCCTGCGGGGGCAGGTTCCCGGCTTCCATGCGGCCCGTTCCTTCAAGAATGACGTAACGCTCCGTGATTCCGGCGAGCCGGTGCCACCGGGTGGTAACTCCCGGCGCGACCCGCGCGCGGGCGATGGATATGTCCGGGTCATCGGGCGTGTTGATCAGTTCGATGATATGACATTTTTCTGAAGTATAGAATTCCGGGTCCGGATGGATGTGCGCTATGGCCTCATTCATTTACGCCACCTGCTGGTATCCCTCCCATTTGGCGTCGATTTCCTTCTGGATGTCCGCCATCTGATCGTCGGTTAACGCCTTGAAGCGGCTCTGGGTCTTGAAATATTCCTTGACGGGTTTGCGTTTTTTCCCAATCAATTTTTCCGAAGCCCCGGTCAGGCGGAATTTCTGGTTTTCAATTTCATAGAGATCAAACAGTCCGGTTTCCACGGCCAGAGCGCCTATCTTGACGGTGAACCGGGAGTGAAATCCCCATCCGGACGGGCAGGGGGTATGCACATGGATGTATTTCGGGCCTTTCATGGTTTTGGCCTTGGTGATTTTATCAAAAAAATCCAGCGGATAGGCTGCGGATGCCGTGGCCACATAGGGGATGCCGTGGGCTGCGATAATGGAAGGCACGTCTTTTTTCCGCTGGGCTTTTCCGGAAAACGGCGTGGTGGTGGTGATGACGCCTTGGGGAGTGGTCCCGGAGCGCTGTACGCCGGTGTTCATGTATGCCTCGTTGTCATAGCAGATAAAAATGAAATTTTCTCCACGTTCGCAGGCCCCGGAAAGGGCCTGAAGCCCGATATCAGAGGTGCCGCCGTCGCCCGCCCAGGCGGCGACCGTTGTGGTTTCATTTTTTTTGGCCCGCATTGCTCCCAGAATACCGGTAGCCCCTGCGGCGGTGGATGCAAAGGTGACATTCAGGCACGGTAACTGGGTGGCGGCAATGGGATACAATCCCTGAAGCACCGTCAGGCAGCTCGGGGGAACCACCAGGATGGTGTCCCGGCCCAGTGCCTTAAGCCCGATCCGGTAAATGATGCTGAGTCCGCATCCGGCGCAGGCCCGATTGCCCGGATGCACCAGTTCGTCTTCCGGAAGGTTTAATATGGTGGTTTTTGCGGCTGATGTTGTTGTCATCGAATAATTTTCCCGTATTTGATTATCAATATAGAATATTACATTTTCAGCCCGATCCACACCGGCGTATCCCCGATGGCGTCCGGTGCTGTGCAGGATTCGCGCAGGGCTTTTTCCAGGTGGTGTGTTTTGATTTCCCGCCCCCCCAGTCCCAGGATGTAGTTGTGGACGATCGGCCGGTTGTCCGCTGTGTAGAGCGCGGATTTGATGTCTCCATATAGAGCGCCCTGGTTGCCGTAACTTAAGGCTTTTTCAAAAACAATCACGGCCTTTCGGCTGGAAAGCGCATTCCTAACCGCCTGATTCGGAAATGGGCGGTAGAGTCTGAGCCCCATGACCCCCACCGGAATGCCTTCTTCCCGCAGGATATCCACCACATCCCGGAGGTGATAGGAGAGAGAACCCAAGCAGATGGCCACAAAGTCGGCGTCATCGCACCGGTAGGGTTCGATAAACGGGTTGCCGCCCCGGCCGAAAATATCTTCAAATTTCCGGTCGATATCCGCCGCCACGGTGATGGCGGCCCGCATGTCCATATGCAGGTTGTGACGGATTTCCATATAGCCTGGAGCCACGTCGCCCCGGACATCCGGCCGCACATCCGGCAGGGTCACGGTGTTCAGGTTCGCCGGCTGCTTCGGGTCTAGGGCGTAAGCAGGAGAAAATGGCGGCAGAAACCGGTCCACATCCGTTTGTTCCGGAATATCGAACGGCATATAGGTATGGGACAGGATATAGCCGTCATAGCAAACCATGACTGGGACACTGACGGTTTCCGCCAGATAAAACGCTTGCAGCACGGTGTCGATGATCTGCTGGTGGTCGCAGCAATAGAGCTGGATCCATCCGGTGTCCCGCTGGGAGATAGAATCCTGATGGTCGTTCCACACGGTCCACGGCGCGCCGATGCCCCGGTTGACCACGCACATGACGATGGGCAGGCGTGCGCCCGCGGCCCACTGAAGCTGTTCATGCATATAGAGCAGGCCGTTGGCGCTGGTGGCCGTAAATGCGCGCGTTCCCGCTGAGGACGCGGCGATGCAGACCGCGAGCGCACTGTGTTCGCTTTCAACAGGAATGTATTGGGCGTCCATTTCGCCGGAATCGACAAACTCAGAGAGCTTTTCCGTCAGCGGGGTCTGCGGCGTGATGGGGTATGCGGCGATCACCTGAACCTTCGCCAGCTTGACGCCGCTGGCCGCGGCCACGTTGCCGGATTCAATAATATGCATTCGACTATTTTTCCTCCTGCTTTTCTTCTATGATGAACAGGGTTTCATCCACCATGGTGATGGCCCCGGCCGGGCATTCTTCCGCGCATATTTCACAGCCCTTGCAGTATTCATAGTCAATGGCGGGCGGAATGGTTCTGGAAATAACGCCGTCCGGGCAGAACAGCCAGCAGGTGAAGCAGGCGGGCTTATTTCGTTTGGCGGGAATGCATTTTTCCGGATCAATGACCGGCCGCTTGACCCGCCATGAGCCGGTTCTGCCGCCGTCCCCAGGTCCGGGCTCGCTGTGGGATTTCCGGCAGGCGAAGGTCGTCTTTTTTGTGACAGGCTTCATGGCAGTCCTCCCATCAGGGTGTTTTCAAACGTGATTTGGGCCGCCTTTGCATTGCGGCGCGGCCTTTTGCCTTTAAATTCGGCTAAAATGGCCGGTATCAAGATGTCCATGCCGATCAAGCCGCTCGCCTTTGCAAACGCGCCGATGATGCCGGTGTTCACCACTCCCGGCGGCAGCCCCGCTTCCACGGCAAGGTGCGTCACATCAGCCGTGGCCACCCGGAAATCTTCGAATCTAAAATCTTCCGGCCGTTTCGGGGAATTGATCACGATCAGCCCGCCTGGCTTCAATCCGCTGATTACATTCACTTCTTTCACAATGAGGTGATCAAGAACCACCACCATGTCCGGTTCCGTGATGGGGGACAGATCGTAAATTTTCTGTTTGGAGATTTTCAGCGAGGTCAGCACCGGCGCGCCCCGGCGTTCGGTGCCGAAGGTGGGGGCCATGACCACGCCGCCATAGCCGGACAAAAATGCGGCGTTGGCGATAATTTTCGCCGCCGTAATCGCTCCCTGTCCGCCCCGGCCGTGCCATCTTATTTCAATTGTTTTCTGGTTCATGGGATTATCACTTTTCTGGGAAGTCGTTATCAGTTAAGATACAGACAATTATGGATAAAAAAGGGTTTGTCAACTATTTTGACAGATAAAAACCAGGGCGCGGGCCTTGCGGTTTTTCAGTTGAGAGCCTCATGGAATGGAACTTTTTAATTACACAGGATAAAATTGACGTTAAGGTTAATTTTACTTGAAGAATTCAAATACCGTGATAAGAAAAAAATATGAAAAAGTATATTTTTTGATACAATCGTAAAAAAATCGTCGCTCCGGCGCAGGCCGGGATTCAGATAATTTATAACCAATTGAATATACTTGATTCCTGCTTTATACGAAATGACGAAAAAGTATTTTTTACGAACCCGTCATATTTTTTGGTATTTATTTAACGGAATTTTTAACGGAGAGAATCATGGATTTAACAATACGAAAGGCGGACGCCCAGAAACCGTTGCCGGATGATTCGGAACTGACATTCGGAACCGTTTTTACAGACCACATGTTTAATATGGATTATAACCTGGAAAACGGTTGGCACAATCCGCGGATTGAACCGTATCAACCCATTGTCATGGAGCCGTCCACCATGGTGCTGCATTACGGCCAGTCCATATTTGAAGGTCTGAAGGCGTTCAAGACCGCAAAAGGCGAGATCCGGCTGTTCCGGCCCCAGGAAAATTTCAAGCGGTTTAACCGGTCCGGCCATAAGCTGTGCATGCCGCCTTTTGATGAGGCGTTTGCCCTTAACGCATTGAAGGAACTTGTGAAACTTGACAGGCGATGGGTGCCGTCAACGCCGGGCACATCCTTATACATCAGGCCGACCATCATCGCCATGGACCCCTTTGTGGGGGTGCGGGCGTCCCACACCTACCGGTTTTTCATCATTATGTCTCCGGTGGGCGCGTATTACAAGGAAGGGTTCAATCCGGTCAAAATCTGGGTGACGGACAAGTATGTGCGGGCCGTGCGCGGCGGCATGGGCGAAGTCAAAACAGCGGGCAACTATGCGGCAAGCCTTTACGCGGGAGAAGAGGCCCACCGCATCGGCTATACGCAGGTGCTGTGGCTTGACGGCGTGGAATTGAAATATATCGAGGAAGTGGGGTCCATGAATATCTTTTTCGTGATTGACGATGAGATCATCACCCCGGCCCTTTCCGGCAGCATCCTGTCCGGAGTCACCAGGGACACGGTGAAACAACTGGCCGCCAAATGGGGAAAACCGGTGACCGAGCGCCGGATAAGCATTGATGAGTTGATTGCGGCTCATGGGTCTGGAAAACTTCAGGAAATGTTCGGTTCCGGCACGGCGGCGGTCATTTCGCCGGTGGGCGAATTCAAGTTCAAGGACAAAATCATGAAGGTGGGCGACGGAAAGGTGGGCAAATGGAGCCAGAAATTTTTCAGCGCCATCACCGAAATCCAGTATGGCGTGACCGAAGCGCCGGACGGGTGGATTGAACCGGTGTGCTGAAACCCGGCGTGATGCGGGCAAATTAACAATATCCGGATGTTGAAAACAAAAGGGCGGTTCTGAAATTATTTTCAGGCCTGCCCTTTTTTCTGTCGCCAGAAGCAAGTTTATGTTTTAATGGAATTTTATTTGATGGTTAAAGGAAAATAAAAAAAGACACCGACCGTTTCGATGGGGAAAGCCGCCTTTCTCCCCGGTTTTCCCGGCGCGTGGCCAAAGCCTTGCTAACTGCAGTTTTGTTTAACCCGCGAAACAGGATCCTGGCGGTAGTATTCTTTAAGCACCCGATACAGCTCCGGAGCGTGACGTATCATTTGCCGGGGCTGGTCGAAAAATTGTTCAGTGGCCACGGCAAAGAATTCAGCTTCATTGGTCGCGCCATAGACATCAAGAAATGATTTTTTCCCGCGCAGGGTATCGTTTTTGAGACGCAAATATTCAGCAGAACATATTGCTACCCAGTCTTTGTATTCCTCGCGGTCCCGCAACGGCGGCGTGCCGTCTGCCGTTCCGTCGAGCATGTCCAGCTTGTGGGCGAATTCATGGTAAATGACATTGTGGCCCAGCTCCGGATGACGGCTTTCTTTTAACGCCGCGTCCCAGATGATGATCACTGGCCCTTGTTTGAAAGCCTGCCCGAGAATGGGATTTCTGATTTCCGCAGGCGCTGTTGGCGTTTCAAAAAAGCCCAGTTTCCGCCGGGGCGGAACAACGGTTGATGGATAGACGACAATGGATTGAACATTCCGGTAGTAGTCATGGGGCAGGCCCAGCAGAAGCATGCAGGCCTCGGCGGAGATGATGACGCGTATCTCATCGGTCAGATCAAGACCGCCGGCACCTTCCCAATATTTTTCGGCAATGAAAACCTGGATCAGCGAATGGAGGTGAGTCCGTTCGCTGCCGCTGAGCATACAGTAATGGGCCACATTGGCCTGAAGAAAATGTTCCCATTCGGAAGGAAACGGAACGGATGTTAATTTTTCGCGGCGGCGCTGCGTTATCCAATGGAACAAAACCGATCCTTTCACTAAAAATGAGTTGGTAAAATTTTTCAAATCTGTTTACGACTGACAAAACCAGTCAAAAAATGCCAAATTCAATCCATGATGGTTTCGTAAAAATTCTGCAACTCGTCATGCCGAACTTGATCCGGCATCCATAACTTATTGAATATCCTTGGTTCAGGCCTGCGCAGGAATGACGAAAAAGGGAGAAAGTCGACTTTTTACGGTTTTGTCAACTTTGAATTCCTGAGATTCACTATCAATCAAAAGCGGCCGATAAAAGGCATGGCTAAATAATCCCATGCAGCGGCCCGCCTTTTTTTCCCAACTCATCCACCTTGGCTGTGACCCTCGGGTCTTCCGTCAGCGGGGGCGCGTGATGGGGTTTGAGACGGGCGTCAATAATAAGCGGTCCTTCGCATCCCCAGTGCTTGAATTTCGTAAAGCTATTTACCCCGTAAATATCATGGGACGGGTTTGAACGGGTGAAGGTGGTCCACAGAAAATTGTTCAGGGTCCGGGCCGCAAATTCCGCATCATCCGCCGCCACCACAAGGGGCAGCCGGTCCCGGTCCTTCAGCCCTCCCAGTTGTTCCGCAAGCCGCCCCATCTCCCTGTCAGCGGCCTGCATATTGGTAAATCCCGGCCCGCTGACCACCATAACGCCGGGCATCGCCAGTGCGGGTTGGCGATATCCATCCGGAAGTGATAGATCCTGCGGCAAAGCGGACACCAGTTCCCGTCTTTTCGGCCCAGCCGCCGCGATCACCACCTTGGACCCTTCATTTAAAGCCGTTCCCGAATAATCCAGCGTGTCCATCGTTGTTTCCGTCTGAAAATGCAGGTCTTTGCGCCAGTCCACCCGTTCCAGCACATGCCGGAAATAATCGTTGATATTATGGATGGAAAGAGAAGGGTTGTCTTCATACGCCGTTATGATGAGAAATTTGGCAAGGGCGCAGGCCCCGAAACCCAGCAGGGCGTTGGCAATTTTTAAAAGCTCCCTGGGTTTCCGGGCTTCACCTGGCAGAAACCGCTCCCTGCCGATGGCCAGCAGCAGGGGATGGACTCCGGCCGCATCCACGGCATGAATGGCTTCCACTCCCGGAATGGATTTCGGGACCATGGGGCCGGTGAGTTCATGGATGAGCTGCCCGAAAATGGTGTCTTCCTGGGGCGGGCGTCCCACCACGGTAAACGGCCATACCGCGTTGTCCCGGTGATAAACGGCCTCCACCCGGATCACCGGAAACGGATGGGTCAGGCTGTAATATCCCAGATGATCCCCGAACGGGCCCTCGGGTTTTGTTTCACCCGGCGCCACGGTTCCGGTGATGCAGAAATCCGCGTCCGTGGAAAGAACAAAGCCGTTTTTCCGGGCGTAGTGAAACCTGCGTCCGGAAAGCGCGCCGGCAAACGTGACCTCCGGCATGCCTTCGGGCAGGGGCATGACGGCGGAAAACGCATGGGCCGGGGGGCCCCCCACGAAAATGCTCACCCTTAACGGCCGGTTCATGGCAAGAGCTGTCGCGTGGTGACCGCCGATGTCGCGCCGGATCTGGTAATGCAGGCCGATTTCCCGGTTGGTGACATAATCGTTTCCGGTCAGTTGGATGCGGTACATCCCTAAGTTGGACCGCATCACGCCAGGCCGGGCCGGATCTTCGGTATACACCTGGGGCAGGAGGATAAACGGCCCGCCGTCGTCCGGCCAGCATTTGATAAAGGGCAGCCGGTCAATGGTTGTGGTGTTTTGGCACACCGGCCCGGATATGGTTTTCCGGGGCAACATATGCCAGAGGGTGCGGGACAAGGAAACGTAATGCCCCGGTTTTTTAAGGGCAAGAAACGGGTCGGCCCCCAGTCCGATGAGCCGCCGGACCTCTTTTAAGGTGTGCCGGAAAATAAACCGGGCCCGGTCCAGGGTGCCGAACAGGTTGGATGCCGCCGGAAAAGAACTGTTCCGTACCTGTTCAAAAAATATGGCCGGGCCGCCCGCCGCATAGACCCTGCGATGAATTTCCGCCATTTCCAGATCCGGCTCCACGGGCCCTGGAATGCGGACGAGAAACCCGTGTTTGTTAAGATCGGCCAGCAGTTCCTGGGTGCATGTGTAAATCATATACAAAGATGTCCTTGGGATTTTTTTATAATTGCCTCTCAGGTCAGTTTCAGGTCAGGGCGTCTTTGGGGATCTCCCGCCGGAATCCGAAATCAACGGTGTTATCCATAAAGACAATATAATCCGGTTGAAAACAATATAATGATGCATGAAATCGGCTCATAAAACTGTTCAGGGCCAGATTTTTGACGCTGGAAAAAACCGTTTTGACTAAAGGAAATTTTTTAACATAGGCTATAATGGCTTTGGACGACTGGCCCGCATTCGATATCGCTATAATTTTTCCGGACATCTGAAGCCCCCGGAGGTTTTGCCATGATCTCTCTTCCGCATGGATGGCGCAGGCGGCATGGCCTGCGGCAAGGGCGTTTTGAATATGCCTGGAGCCGGGGCTCGAGAAAAAATAAAAAAAATGGCTGACATTGGCATAATACACCGGTGCGGCCCAGGGCATGTTATCGCCGGCGGTGGCGAGGGTCATGGTGTGACAGGATGAAATCAGGTCATTCGCGCGGGAAATGATGGCGGTGTCGGTGATTTTTGGCGTCATCCGGGGCGGCCTATTTTTTTGATGAATGGATCAAAATCGTAATCAGCCGACATAAAAAAACAGATATTGCTTATTCTGTCAATAACATATATTAATCATTCGAATTAATTAAATTTTGGCCTTTGAAACCCAAGAGCGCCATCACCTCATATTGCAAAGGAAAACACAACTGATGGGCTGGTTGAAAAAACCGGGCATTATTACTCGAATTTTCGTCATGCTGCTGCTTCTTCTGTGCATGACCCTGGGCATGGGAGCGATATCCATCTGGTATGCGGGCCAGTTTAACGTGATGATTAACCGGGTGATTGAAAAAGACGTTCCTTCGCTTCAGGCGGCCAGGGAGATCGAAACGTCCCTGGTCAGCCAGAAAGGCCTTGTCACGTATTATTTTCTGGATGGCGACCCCAAATGGCTTACTGAACTGGCGGTTCACCGGCAGGCGTTTACGGGCTGGGTGAATCAGGCCCTTGCGGTGGATCAAACGCCGGAGCAAAAGGCGCTGCTCCTGGATATTCAAAAGGAATATGAGGTTTACAAGTCGGGAAAAGACCAGGTGATCGCGCTTTATCAAAGCGGGGACCGCAAGGCCGGCGAGGCCATTCACTGGAAAGTCCGGGAGCAGTTTTCCGACTTGCAGCAGCATGCCGCCGAGTATAAGCGCGTCAATGAAGTGAATATTGAAAAGGCTTTGGAGGCAAGCCGGGAAAAGGTTCAGCGTCTGGCCGCCGCCGCGGTCGCTTTCATGACAAGCGCACTGGTTTTTGGCGGGTTATTGGCGTTTGTCATGATATCCCAGATATTTTTACCCATCCGGAAATTGTCCAGAGAAGCGGCTGCATCGGATGAGCCAGTGGCTCCGGGAGATGAATTCCGGGTGCTGACAACACGGGTTCATGGCCTGATGGAGCATATCGACCGGACGCGGTCCGAGCTGGAGCAGAGCCAGGAGCTGCTCTTGAATTCCGAAAAAATGGCGCTGGTGGGCAAACTGGCCACGGAAGTGGCCCACAGCATCCGGAATCCCATGACTTCCATCAATATGCGGCTGTTTTCATTAAAACGCAATATTGATCTCACCGAGGTCCAGAGGGAGGATTTTGAGGTGGTGGCCGAAGAAATGCGCCGCCTGGATAATATTGTCCGCAATTTCCTGGAGTTTTCCCGGCCCCACAAACTGAAAAAACAGCGGATCCATATCTCTCATGTGATTGACATGACCCTGGACCTTCTCTTTTACAGGCTGGAGCTGCACTCGGTTAAGGTTGTCCGCAAACAGGATGCGTCCTTGCCGCTGATTGAAGCGGATCCGGAACTGCTCAAAGAAGTGTTTGTGAATCTGGTGGTCAATGCCTGTGAAGCCATTGAAAACGGTGGAGAGATCATCATCACCGAACAGGAAGGGGTGGCTGAGAATATCGGCAGGGTGGTGGTGGTGAAAGTCGCGGATAACGGGCCTGGCATGTCCGAAGAACTCCAGAAACGGGTGCTGGAGCCTTTTGAAACCACAAAACCCCAGGGCACGGGTCTGGGGCTGTTTATCGCGGTGCGCATCGTGAAAGAGCATGGCGGAACGCTTGAGCTGCATTCGGTGGAAGGGCGGGGGACAACCTTTATTATGACATTTCCAGCGCTTGAGGAGGTTTGAAAATGAGTTCGGTGTTGATCGTGGATGATGATGATCAGTTGCGCATGAGTTTCGCCAAATTGCTTATGGAAGAAGGATATACGGTCCGGACCGCGCCCACGGGAGAGGCCGGCGTGGAGGAAGTGAAAAAAAACCCGCCGGATATCCTGATTATGGACGTGCGGATGCCGAAAATGAGCGGGCTGGAAGCGCTTGGGGAAATCCGGAAAATCGACACCACCCTGCCGGTGATCATCATGACGGCTTTTGGCACCACGGATACGGCCATCGAAGCCACCAAGCTGGGAGCGTTTGATTATATTTTAAAACCTTTTGATATCCCGGTGATGCTGGAACTCATTGAAAAAGCGCTGGAAGCCGGCCGTCTCATGCGCTCCCGCGTGGAGATGGGCGCGGGGCCGGAAACCGCCCGGCCGGATGCGCTCATCGGGCGCAGCGATTTGATGCAGGAAGTCTATAAATCCATCGGACGCGTCGCCCCCACGGACGCCACGGTGCTGATACGCGGGGAATCCGGCACTGGCAAGGAACTGGTGGCGCGCGCCATCTATCAGCACAGCCGCCGGGCCAATAAGTCATTTCTGGTCATCAATTGTGTGGCCATTCCGGAAACGTTGCTGGAAAGCGAGTTGTTCGGGTATGAAAAAGGCGCGTTTACCGGGGCGGTCAACCGCCGGGTGGGAAAAATCGAGCAGGCCAATGGCGGAACTATTTTTTTGGATGAAATCGGGGATATGCCCCTCTCCATCCAGGCCAAAATTCTGCGGCTGATTCAGGAGAGAAGCATTGAGCGGCTGGGGGGCGCGGGAACCATTCCGGTGGATGTCCGGATCATCGCCGCCACCAACCGGAATCTGGAAAAGGCCATTGCCGAGGACCGGTTCCGGGAGGATTTATATTATCGTTTAAAGGTCGTCACCGTGGCCCTGCCGCGATTAAAAGACCGGCCGGGGGACATCCCTTTGCTGTGTGAATATTTTGTGTCGCTGTTTTCAAAGGAAATGGGCATCGATAATCCCGGCGTCACCGAAGAAGCCAAGGCCCTGGTCCAAAAATATCCCTGGCCTGGCAATGTCCGGGAACTGGCGAACGCCATTAAAAAAGCCCTGATTTTCAGTTCCGGTTACCCCA
>DAIEHU010000369.1 GCA_027353395.1 Desulfobacteraceae bacterium | reverse complement strand
TTAAATGGGAGGACATTGATTTAAAAAACCGCTTTGTCCTTCTTTATATACGTAAGAAGAAAGGCGGGCATTTAACGCCACGAAAGATCCCAATGCCAGAACGCTTGTTTAAGCTGTTCCAGAGCCGTTATACAAATCGCGACAAGGATAAACCCTGGATATTTTGGCACAGATATTGGGACAGGAAAAAGCAAGAGTGGATTGAAGCCCCGTTTAAGGACCGGAAGAAAATAATGACCACTCTCTGCCGGAATGCAGGGGTACGTTATTTCCGGTATCATGCATTACGGCATTTTGGTGCGTCATTGTTGGATAGCGCCAATGTTCCGATTGGCTCCATCCAGCGCATTCTGGGTCATGAAAACCGGGCCACCACTGAAATATATCTGCACTCCATTGGCAATTCAGAGCTTGATGCAATGAAAGTGTTAGACATTGAGATTGGTGAAAAAAGTCTCACACAAAATAAAAAAGGGTTAGCGACATAAGCCGTAACCCATTGATTTTACTGGCGCGCCCGGAGGGATTCGAACCCCCGGCCTACGGATTCGAAGTCCGGTGCTCTATCCAGCTGAGCTACGGGCGCTTTTATTTTGGCTTGTTAATAATTCATGCACATCCTGATGTCAATTGTTTTATCGCTTGACGGGTCATGAAATTTTTAATATGTCGCTTGACTGGTGATTTCAATGTTTTTACCCAATATTTTCGGGATGGTTCCTGCCATGATGGTGAAATGAAATAATCCGGGCGATAGGATGCTTGAAACACACGGATATTACATGGACCTGGCTTTAATGGAAGCCAGAAAAGCCTTTGCCGAAGATGAAGTTCCGGTGGGCGCGATATTGGTTGACGGGTCCGGTGATATTCTGGCCAAAGCCCATAACCAGATCATCGGACGTCATGATCCCACGGCCCATGCGGAAATCGCCGTCATCCGAAAGGCCGGGCGAAAAATGAAGAACTATCGTTTTTTAAACACCACCCTTTACGTTACGGTAGAGCCCTGCATCATGTGCATGGGCGCCATCATTCATTCCCGGATCAGCCATGTGGTTTTCGGCGCAATGGATGTCAAATGGGGGGCGGCCGGGTCGCTATACCTGCTTCAGGAAGACCGGCGGTTGAACCATCATCCCATTGTCTCCGGCGGGGTGAGTGAAAACGCTTGCAGGCGGCTTATGCAGAATTTTTTTAAGGCGAAACGACAGTCATGATCATGCCGCAAGAAATCGCCTCATGATTTTAAATAAATTATTCAATTAAGGAGCGTCAATTGGCAAATATCGTGATCATAGGAACCCAGTGGGGAGATGAGGGCAAAGGTAAAATCGTGGATCTTTTGGCGGAACATGCCGATTGCGTGGTTCGATTTCAGGGCGGAAACAATGCCGGACATACCATGGTGGTAGGCGGTGAACAGTTTATCAGCCACCTGATCCCATCCGGCATATTGCAGGGCAAAACTTGTGTAATTGGTAATGGTTTGGTGGTGGATCCCGAAGTCCTGCTTGAAGAAATCGATTATCTTAATAAAAAAGGCATTAAAATCAGCCCGGACAATTTAAAGATCAGTGAAAAAGCCCATTTGATTATGCCATATCATAAACAGATCGACATGGCCAGGGAAGCGGCGGCTGGTAAAAACAAGGAAATCGGCACCACCGGCCGCGGCATTGGTCCGTGTTATGAGGACAAGGCGAGCCGATGCGGCATCCGCTTTGTTGATCTGCTCGATTCCGAGGCGTTTGAAGAAAAGGTTCGGGCCGTTTGCCGGGAAAAGAATTTTTACCTTACGCAGTTTTTTTCGCAAAATGCCGTAGATCCGGAGGCGATCATCATTTCATACAAAGCGTATTGCCAGCGGCTGGCGCCATTCGTGACGGATATTTCTGTATATATTGACAACTGTGTCAAATCCGGCAAACAGATGCTGTTTGAAGGCGCGCAGGGAACCCATCTGGATATTGATCACGGCACATACCCCTATGTCACGTCATCCAATACGGTTTCCGCCAATGCATGTTCCGGCGCAGGCCTCGGGCCAAAGCGAATTGACGGGATCGTTGGAATTGTCAAGGCTTATACCACTCGTGTGGGAAAGGGCCCGTTTCCCACAGAGCTGTTTGATGAAATCGGCGACAGAATTCAGGCCACCGGCG
>DAIEHU010000368.1 GCA_027353395.1 Desulfobacteraceae bacterium | reverse complement strand
CCGTTTATTGTACGATGGAACCCTGTTTGATGTGCTTTGGCGCGATTCTGATCATCGGAATCCATCGGATTGTCTATGCTTATGAAGACGTGATGGGCGGGGGAACGGGTTGCGACCTATCGCGCCTCCCGGCGCTTTACAGCGGCGCTCAGGTTACGATTGTTCCCCAGGTGATGCGGAAAGAGAGCCTGGCCCTGTTCAAGGCGTTTTTTTCGCGGCCCGGCAATCATTATTGGGAAAACAGCGTACTCGCGGCATACACCCTGGCGCAGCCATTATAGAAAAAATGGAATTTTTTGGAATGGATACCCTGTCACTGTGGATTTTTTAAGCATCAGTTCTGTAAAACCGGCTGACCCGCCGCCGTCCGCGTCCATAGACGTCCTTAATGAAACCTGGGCGGCATTCGTCCATGCTTGCGGGGAAAATCCTCCGTCTTTTTTAGGTGATCCGGACATCACCGGCCCGGCCCAAAAAGTGTTTTTGTTCAGCCGGTTTGTGGCCCGGCGATGCGCTCAGGAGCCATTGATGCTTGCGGATCTCGTGGAATCGGGCGATTTGACAAGCCCTTGCGATTGGGCAAAGAGAACGGAAAAAATCGCCGCTGATTCTCAACAGGCGGGAGACATCGGCGCATTGTCTTTGATTTTAAGAAAAATCCGGGCCCGGGAGATGGTGCGCATCGCATTCCGGGATCTGGCCGGATGGTCCACCCTTCTTGAAACCATGAATGATCTGTCATCTCTCGCGGATGCCTGCATAGAAGCTGCCCTGACGGTTTTACACCGCCGGATGACCGTGGATTTCGGCACGCCCATGGGACAAAATGGAACCCCCCAGCGTCTTGTGGTGATCGGGTTCGGCAAACTCGGGGGCCGGGAACTGAATTTTTCATCCGACGTGGATCTCATGTTTGCGTTTCCCGAAGCCGGTCAGACCACCGGCGGGAATGTATCCCTCTCCCATCAGGAGTTTTTCGCCCGCCTGTGCCATCGCCTGATTGATGTGATCGGCAGGAATATGGTTGATGGGTTTGTCTTCCGGGTGGACGCCCGGCTCCGGCCCTATGGCGATGCCGGTCCCATCGCCATGAGTTTTGAGGCACTGGAATCCTATTATCAGGAGCAGGGCCGCGAATGGGAGCGGTATGCGCTCATCAAGGCACGGGCGGTGGCCGGCGACCAGGCGGCGGGCCGCCGTCTGCTGGAACGTCTGAATCCGTTTGTATACCGCCGGTACCTGGATTACGGCACGTTTGATTCCCTTCGGGAGATGAAACAGAAAATCGAGCGGGAAGTCACCCGCAAAGGCATGAAGGGAAACATCAAGCTGGGGCCGGGCGGCATTCGGGAAGTGGAGTTTTTCGGACAGATTTTTCAACTGATCCGGGGCGGGGTGAACATCGCGTATCAGTCGCCCGGTATTTTGAAAATTTTACAGGTGCTGGCGGAAGACCATAATATTCCCGAACAGGTGAGTCATGAACTGTCGTCAGCCTATGTTTTTTTGCGGTATGTGGAAAACCGCCTGCAAATGGCGGACGACCGGCAAACCCACAGTCTGCCAGTGGACGCTTCGGACCAGTGGCGGCTGGCCCTGTCCATGGGATTTGATGACTGGCAGTCCTTCATGGAATCCCTGACGGGCCATATGGACCGGGTCCACCGCCATTTCCATTCGCTGCTGGTCAAGGATGGCGGAAATGACGTCATGGATGGTCAAACGCGCGCCATTCATGAGGTGTGGAACAATCTTAGCGATGATGAAACCAACCTGAGACTGCTGGCAACAATCGGGTTCCAGCAGCCGGAGGAAGCCCTGGCGGTTTTGAAACGGTTTCTGGAGATGCTCAAGTCCCATGACGTCAGTGTCCAGGGCAGAAAGCGCATTGACCGTCTGGTTCCGTTTATCATCAAGCTGGCTGCGGCTTCGGATTATCCTGTGCTGGTGCTCCAGCGGATTTTTGAACTGATCCGGTCGATCCGGGGCCGGTCATGCTATATTTCTCTGTTAATCGAAAATACGGATGCCTTGCGCCATCTGGTTCGTCTTGCAGGATCAAGCCCTTGGATCATAACATTTATATCCCGCCATCCCCTGCTTCTGGATGAACTGCTGGATTCGAGAACGCTCTATGAGCCGCTTCATAAAGCGGATTTGAAGAAAGAACTGG
>DAIEHU010000367.1 GCA_027353395.1 Desulfobacteraceae bacterium | reverse complement strand
CCCGCCCGGCGAAATCACGCCCTCGTCGCAGTCAAAGGCCGCCACCCCGCCGATGGGAAATCCGTATCCCCAGTGAATGTCGGGCATGGCCAGGGCCGCGGTCAAAATTCCCGGCAATTGGGCCACGTTGACAAGCTGCTGGATGGTTTCTTCTCTTTTGATGGCCGCGATCATTAACGGGCTGGAATAAATCCGGGCCGGCACCCGCATGGGGCCGTGCTTTTTAACCTCCCAGCGATAGTCGTCTAATTGCGTCAGTTCCATGATTATCGTCATTTACACATCAAAAATAATGGTCGCCCGCCACCCGGCGCGCGTTTCGTCAACGGATATGCCGTGGTAGGTGACTGCCTTGATATCCTTCAGGATTTCATGTGTTTCCGGCGTGTATTCATCAAACTTAATGTCAGCGGTCAGGTGCTCTTCATTAATATGACGTATCCATACGGTTTTTACGAGACAGGCATTGATGGTCCAGAAGCTGAGCAGTTCGCGTAAGAAATTAACGAGCAAATCCGGCCGGTCGGTGCCTGTGACCGTTATCTGGCGATGGTTGGCGCCGGAAAGCCTTGCCGGGTCTGTAATTTGTTCAAACATGGCCCGTCCTGCTTCCGAAAACAAGTCGGTCAGGGATGCCCCGGCCACACAAATGCCGATATCCGCCGTATGATCGATGAGCGTGTAAGGCATCCGCCCTTATTCCGCGCTTGCCCAGATCACTTCGCCGGTATGGCTTGTATGATATCCGCCGAGTTCATTTACCCTTGCCATGAATGCATCGGAGCGGATGACCGAAAGCAGCAGCCGGATTTTTTCCGTATCATAAAACGCGTCCGGGATAACCAGATCATAGGATTCGGTCACCACCGGGATGAATTCAAGTCCCAGGGCTTTGGCAGCCGCGTAAATGCCTAAACCCGCATCCGCAGCCCCGGACAGCACCGCCACCGCCACGGCCATGTGGGTGAATTCCTCATTCTCATAACCCGTGATGTCTGCTTTTGAGAGGCCCAGCTTATCCAGCTTGAAGTCCAAAAGAATCCGGGTGCCGGAACCGCCCTGACGGTTGATGAAGGTCAGGTCGTTTCGGGTCAGGTCTTCGATCCCTTCAATCCGTTTCGGATTGCCCGGCCGGATAATAAGCCCCTGTTCCCGCTGCACCAGATGCACCAGATGGACGGGGGTGCCGGGCAGATATTTTTTTAAATACGAAATATTATAGCTGCCGTCGTCGGGATCAAGCAGGTGCGTTCCCGCCACATGGCACAACCCTTTTTTGATGGCCATGAGCCCGCCCATGCTGCCCACATGGCTCGATGAGATGGATATCCGGTCGTTTCTGGCGCGGATCAGGTCCGCCAGCACATCCATCGTATTGTCATGACTGCCCACGGCCACAATGGTGTTTTGGATTTCATGGATGGGCCGGAGCAGGGTGGCGGGGGTCGGCTGGTTCTCCGGCAGGCCCTCGATATGATTGGGTATCCGGATGATGCCGTCGGCTTCCGTAAAACTGGTGATGCAGCCCGCGCCCCGGGGCAGAGGAGTGGCTACGATGACGTCATTCACCGCACCCAGCTTGACCCGTAAAAATTCCTCTAGCCCGAGCTTTGAGGGAATTTTTTTTGTGGGCAGCACCATCGCCGTTTCTTCCGGCGGGTCGGGCTGGTGCAGCATGGCGTTGATCAGAGGCCGGATAAGCTGGTCAAAACTGATGATGGCGGACACCGGATACCCTGGAATCCCGAACGCCGGTTTCCCGTTGATCTTCCCGATGATCACGGGTTTTCCCGGCATCATGGTCACGCCGTGAACCAGGACCTCGCCCAGATCCGCGATGATTTTTTGGGAGAAATCCATGGAACCTGCCGAAGAGCCGCCGATGATAAACAGGATGTCGCTCTCGCCAATGGCCGCCGTGCGCACTGCTGCGGTGATCTGTTCCAGGTCGTCCCGGATGATGGAGTTTCGAATGAACCGGCCCCCGCAGGATGCCACGAGTCCGCCCAGCATGTGGGAATTGGAGTCAATGACCTGGCCGGGGGCAAGTCCAGTGGTTGAGATGTCCCGGTGATCCACCAGCTCCGAACCGGTGGGCTGAATAAAAAACAGGGGCTTCTTCCACACGGCGACCTCAAAAATACCGGCGGTGATCAAGGCTCCCAGGTCATGGGGGTTGATTTTCCGGTATCTG
>DAIEHU010000366.1 GCA_027353395.1 Desulfobacteraceae bacterium | reverse complement strand
CATGGACCGGTTCCCCCTTCTGCCGGTGGAAGATGAAGGCAGGCTCCATGATCCGGTTCTGCGGGAAAACTTTATCCAGCGGATTTTTATATTTAAGCGTTTTCAGGAAATGCGCTCCCATGGCATCCGGCGGGGCCTTCTGGTGGATTTTCACACCCGGCACAAACTGCTTCTGATGTCACACAGCCCGGCCCATTACCGGGAGATGGGAAAACTTGTGGCGGGCATTAAAAACCAGGCGCCCGAAACGTTCCATGAGACTTACGCCGCCTTGCTGAACACCGCCATGTCCCTTCGGGCGACAGCCGCCAAAAATATCAATGTGCTGATGCATATTATGGGATATTTCAAAAAGCAGCTTTCCTCTGATGAAAAACAGGAGCTCCTGGAAATTATCGATCAATTCAAAAAACATGTTGTACCGCTCATCGTTCCCATCACCCTGATTAATCATTATGTCCGGAAATACGGAGAGCCTTATTTAAAAACCCAAGTGTATTTAAATCCGCACCCGGCGGAGCTGGGGCTTCGAAATCATGCATGAAAAAAGTACGGCCATCGGCCAGCTTAAGGACATCTCCACCTGGGTTTCTTCCGTTAATGACCTGAACCGGCTTCTTGAACTGATTCTTGCTACCGGCACCCGCATCATGCGGGCGCAAGCCAGTTCCCTGCTCCTTCTCGACCGGAAAACCCAAAAGCTTTATTTCAAAGTCAGCACCGGCACCCAGAAAGACAAGATGAAAAATTTTGAAATCAATGTCGGACAGGGCATTGTCGGACATGTTGCGGAAACAGGTGAGCCTCTTTTAATCGAAGATGTGACGCAAGACCAGCGATGGTACAGCAAGATCAGCGATGAAATCGGGTTTAAAACGCGATCCATTCTCTGCGTGCCCATGAAAGCGCACAACCAGGTCATCGGAGCCATTGAATTCATCAATAAAGCCGAAGCGGAATCCTTCCAGAAAAGTGATCTCGAATTGCTAAATGTTTTTGCCGATGTGGCGGCCCTGGCCATTGTCAACGCCAAAAAATTCCAGGCCGCCGAAAGAGAAAACAAGGGCCTGAAGCAGGCTCTTGGCATGAGCCACCAGATTATCGGCCAGAGCAGGGAAATACAAGAAGTCACGGCCGATGCGCTCAAGGTTGCTGACTCCAGGGCCAGCACCCTGATCCTGGGAGAAAGCGGCACTGGCAAAGAACTTTTGGCCCGCTTGATTCATCAGGGCAGCGCCCGGAAAGAGCGCTATATGGTCACTTTAAACTGCGCAGCCGTCCCGGAGACCCTGCTGGAAGATGAATTGTTCGGTCACGAAAAAGGATCGTTTACCGGCGCCGGCGACCAAAAAATCGGAAAGCTGGAACTGGCGGACCAGAGTACATTGTTTCTGGATGAAATCGCTGAAATGAGCCCGTCCATGCAGGCCAAGGTGCTGCGCGTATTGCAGGACGGCATTTTTTATCGCGTGGGCGGTAACACGCCGATTTCGGTTGATATTCGCGTCATTGCGGCAACCAATCGAAATATCACCGAAGAAATCACCTGCGGAAATTTCAGGGAAGATCTGTATTATCGATTAAATGTGGTGGAGCTCCATATGCCGCCGCTCCGAAACCGCAAAAAAGACATCCCCCTGCTTGCCCGGCATTTTGTTGAACTGTTTGAAAAGGAAAAAGGGCATTATCATATTGAAATTTCACCGGCGGCCATGAAAACAATGGTTAACTACGACTGGCCAGGCAATATCAGGGAACTCAGAAACGCCATTGAACGGGCCGTGGTCATGGGAAACGGCAAACAGATCATGCCCGAAGACCTGCCGATGCAAAGCATGCAGGCCAAACTCAATACGGTGGAGTTCGGATTTTCAATGCAGGACGCGGTGGATGACTTTAAAAAAAGATTCATTCTGATGAACCTGGAACATACCGGCGGGAACCAAAGCAAGGCCGCCTCGATAATGGGCATCCAGAGAACCTATCTTTCCCGGCTCATCGCCAAATACGGAATCAAAAAATAGAGAAACAGGGAGCATCTCTGTTTCCCTGAAAATATTATCTTTTTTCATACATATGTATACCAAATAATACAAACCCCGCCCGGCCCAATATATAATTTTCTACACATTCCTCGAGTATTGCCGGGACAATCCTGCCTGACACAGAAAAAACCATTATTGGCATTTATTTTGCTTCG
>DAIEHU010000365.1 GCA_027353395.1 Desulfobacteraceae bacterium | reverse complement strand
GATAATGAAATCCTCAATTCAGGATGATGCGCTTATAAAAATGCCGGTAATCAAAATTACAACAAATGGATACTCAAATGAATACAGACCAGAATGGCGTTTTGACAGAGTCATTTGATATCAAGCCAAAACGCAGGGACATTGTTTTAATCTATTTCAAAATTGGCGCCATCGGATTTGGCGGAGGGTATGCTGTAATGGATCTGATTTACGATGAGCTGGTGAAAAAGCGCGGCTGGCTGACAGCGCAGCGGTTTCAGAATGCCGTGGCGCTTTCGGAAATGGCGCCAGGCGCATTGACCGTCAATCTGATGGCGGGAATCGCCTATCGTCTGGGCGGGATTCAAACGATGATTCTTGCCACGACAGCGCTTATTCTGCCTTCTTTTGTGCTTATTTTAGCATTGGCCGGGCTGTTTCTTGCATGGCAGCATCATCCTCTGGTAAGCGGCGCGCTTACAGGTTTAACCGCCGGGGTGGTGGGGCTGCTTCTGGCGGCGGTGGTTGATTTAATAAAAAAGGCGCCCCGGCATTGGTGCTGTTTTGTGGTTGGCATGGCAGCGCTGTTGATCGGGTTTATCTTTCCCATAAATCCGATATGGCTGGTTTTAATGGGCGGCATTGCCGGCACTGGCAAGGGAATTGTAGACGAGATTCAGCGTAAACGCAACGGGGCTGCATCAGGCGATGACAGGAGCGTATAATATGCAGATGACGGGAATGAGATTGCTTTATGAACTGGCGCACGCATTCTTGAAAATAGGATTCTTTGGGTTTGGCGGCGGTTTTGCCATGGTTCCCCTGATGCAGAACATGGCGGTACATCAGAATGCCTGGCTGACCCCCGCTCAGTTTGCGGCGGCGATTGCTCTTGGCCAAGTGACGCCGGGCCCAGTGGCCATCAGTGCGACCTTCATCGGATATAAAGTGGCTGGACTATCCGGAGCGGTGGTCGCCACGGTGGCTGTCTTCGCGCCGTCTCTGGTCGCCATGTATTTTCTGGAGCGGTTTTATCTCAAAGTACGCGGCAATTATATTACACAGGCAATCATGCACGGTGTGGTGCCGGTGGTGATAGCGCTCATTCTTCATGTCGCCATATCCATGGGTGAACCTGCGAGGCATTCTCTTTGGCAGGCGCTCACAATAGCAGTAGTTGCAACCCTCGCCATCACCCATCGAGTCAGCTACGGTTTACTTGTTGCCGGTTCCATTGCCGCAGGTGTGTTCATGTCCGTTTACCCATAAAGCCAGGGCGGAACCGGAAAAGCGACCTTTTGTTTCGCGTATTTCTTGATATAAAAAGGTTTTAACACCCTATTGCCCTTTCAAGCAAACCAGAAGGCGCGGAGTGATATGGCCTTCAATCCATCCCGAGATACAGAGGCAAAGAACGACCACCCATACGATGTTTCTGACGGAAAGGCGTCCGCGATAGGCCTGAATCTGGTCAAAAACCGTTTCGGCAGTTATGCCCCCAGCGGTTTTTTTGACCAGCAGATGGGCGGAAAACGGAACCGCTCCGGCCAGGGCGAACGCCGGGATTTCGATGATGCCGTGGGGCAGGAGAGATACAACGCCGACAATAAATGACCCGGAAATCCGCGTCACCGCAGCAACGATTAATCCGCATTCCGCGCCGAGCAGGATCATGCCAAGAAGCGGCACCATGAGCCAGACATAGAGGCGGCGAAGGGGCTCCCCGTTCATTTTTGAGCATCCGGGCAGATAACATAAGGCTTTCATAGGTGTTTGCCCGCACAGAGATTTTCTCAGCAGCCGGGGAAACCGGTCGATGTTCCGGGGATTGATCAGGGAAGCCGTATATATAAAAGAGATCGTCGCCAGAGCCCCGGAACTATTCCAGAAAAACAGGATCAGACTGCTGTCGATCCCCAGCCGCAGTCCTTTTTCAAGCACGGCGCCCGCAACCGCCAGGCGCTGGGTGGAGAAGTTAAGAAGCTTTTCAGGCGAGATCCGAAACCAGAAAATCAAGGCGAACCCAATGGCCAGGCTGACGGCAAAAACCGCTCCCCAGGAGATAATCAGCCTTTTCCATGCCTGAAACAGCAGGGCGTTGTCTTCCGGGCAAATGATGGCCATTATGCGTAGAAATCGTCTTTTCTCTGGGATAGTTGAATAAAATTGCCCCAGGGGTCTTTGATGATGAGCACCCGGGCGTCCGGATCAACCGAGATCGG
>DAIEHU010000364.1 GCA_027353395.1 Desulfobacteraceae bacterium | reverse complement strand
GTTTCATTCATTTTCTCTGTCATATTTGCGATCCTGGAGAAGCCGGTTCACAGAAGCGCCTTTCCCCCCGTCCCCGGAATGCATCAATAGGGTCGGCCATGACTGGCACAACTTTAATACCGGTGTCATCCACAATCCATTCCAATTTTTTGGACGGGTCCAGATGGAAGATCCTTCGAATTTCCGCCGGTATAACAGTTTGTCCTCTATTTGTAATGGTGCTTTTCATTTCCAATCTCCAATTGAATTACAATTTGAGGTTAATAATAATTCAAAATGCCACCGCTCATTGAAATTGTCAACGCCCGCTTTATAAAAATATTTTGCGCGTCACCCGTGCAAGTGACGGCCCATGCATCAGAATATTGGAATACATCTGGTTGGCCATGGGGCAATGACAGTTTCCGGCGTGGATGTATGCGCGGACATCACGCGCTTGCGGACTGTTCCATAATTGATGAAAATCATAATTATGGTCGCGCAGACTGCCCATGGGTTTGTCATAGCCCAGGGTGCAGCAGGCCCAGATATCGCCATAGGGAGTCATGTGGGCGTTTGAAATGCCTCCATAACAGGGAATAACCTGTTTTTGTTCTTTGAGAATCCGAATGGCGGCATCATAATATTCGATCCGGAAAGCATTGGTGATCCGGTGAAATAGGATTCTGTTCTTCATGTTGGATTTGATCTGGTCCACAAAAAATCCAATGGCCTGAGTATATTCTTCGGCATTCGGTGTGATGGAATTTTGCATATTGCGCATTTCGGAGCGCTGTTCGGCGATTTCATTGCGGTAGCTCTCCGGGGCCAGTTTTGTGATAAAGGCCGATATCTCTTCGATGTCCGCGACATTCCACCTTGAAATCACGGTGCCGAGTTCAATATGCAGGTTGGCAAAATCCGGTTTCAGACGTTTGAGGATTTCAAACAGGGTCATAACCTTCTCAAAATTTCCGGGCACTCCCCGGATATCGTCGTGCCGGTTGTCGATATGGTCCAGGCTGGGTTTCAGGGTCAACCGGGTTCTGGGGTAGCGAGACTTTAGGATGTGAATGATATTTCGGGTTTTTTCTTCAATCCGGTTCACCGCGATGGCGTTGGTGGGGATATGAATGATTCCGGGGGACAGGTATTTGCAGGCCAGTTCGATGATCTCCACAAAATCCGGCCTCAGAAACGGTTCGCCGCCGCTGACATTAAAAATATAGACATGACCCATGGACTGGAAAATTCTTTCAATTTCATCAAGCCGCAATTCCGTAGACCGTTTTTCAGGGTCATTTTTATATATTTCCCATATATTGCAGGTTTTACACCGGGACTGGCACACATTGGTGACGGAAAAGGTCAGGTTGATGGGTTTGCCAGGTCCGGCAAATCCAGATTTTGCAAGCCGGTATCGCGTCATTTTCGGCAGAAGTTCTTTCAGGTAGCCCATGTTTTCCTTGAAATTATTTTAGCGCTTGTTGATAAATCGTCAGGGTTTGTTTTGCGATTTCCGGCCATGCGAATTGCTCGGAAACCGCTTCTGCATCAGACGCCATACCGGAAAGAATTTCCCGATCGTTCAGACAAAAGGACATGGCGCCCGCAAGTGCCGCCCAGTCGCCGGCAGGAACAATAAACCGGTGGTCTTTTACCAGTTCCGGAAGCCCCCCGACATCGGATACGATCATGGGTTTCCGGAAGGACAAGGCTGCAGCGCCAGCCCCGCTCTGACTGTCAAAATGAAGATACGGGAAAAGGCATAGATCGGCAACTTCAAAAAACTGGTGCACATCTCCGGATGGGATATAGTCGAGATGGCGAATGACCTGTTTTTCGATGTTCATATCCTGAATCAATTGTTCATAAGGGTTCCAGTCTTCCCACAGTCTTCCGGCGATCAGGAGCCGGACATCGGGGATTGTCTTTATGGTTTCCGCAAACGCGCGAATGGCCGTGTCAATGCCTTTATATGGACGAATCGCGCCGAAAAGCAAAATCACCCTGTTTTCAGGCGACAGCCCGAATTTTTTTCTCAACCGCGATATATCTGCCTTAAACCGGATGTGAAGGTCCAAACTTCCATGAGGGATAATGGAAATCTGATGCTCGTTTATTTTATAGCAATCCATCATTTGCTGCTTGTTGAGATGAGAATGGACAATGAAATGATCGCCCAGCCTGAACAGAAATTGTGATAGTTTAAAATAAATCCGGGATTTTTCATGGGACAAT
>DAIEHU010000363.1 GCA_027353395.1 Desulfobacteraceae bacterium | reverse complement strand
GACGCTGCAATCCGGATTCCGGGGCTGCCGTATGTGCCCTTATACGTTTTATTGTGGCGCGGAGACCAGGAGTCTCCCGCCAGAGCGGTCATCGGAATTGACGACCGGGCCCATTTCCATTTGGATCTGGCGAGCGTTTTTGCGCTGACCAACATTCTTGTATATAGAGTTTGCAAAGATGGATAATGAGCGTTATCAAAGAGGCTGGGAAAAGCTCAAAGAAATTGATGGCGAAGCCGGGGAACGCGTCATTGAAAGCCTGAAAGACATTGCCCCGGATTTTGCACGCCTGCTGATCGAGTTTCCGTTTGGCGATATCTATTCACGGCCGGGCCTTGACCTGAAATCACGGGAAATTGCGGTTGTCGCAGCGCTGACGGCATTAGGGAACGCAGCCCCGCAATTGAAAGTACATATTCAAGGCGCACTGAATGTGGGTTGCACCGAACAAGAGGTCATTGAAGTCATCATGCAAATGGCGGTTTATGCGGGATTTCCCGCCGCGCTCAATGGGCTGTTCGCGGCCAAAGAGGTTTTTGATGCCCGCAGGAAAACCGGCTGATGGGCCAAGATGGCACCAAACAAATAAAAATTAAAGAAATCAAAAAGTTATTCCATTTTTTCCGGGAAGCGCCGTTCGGATGGGTGGCTATTCTCTGGTCAATCCACGAAGAACAGCCGAAAATCTGTCGTACGTTGATCTCTACACCCAAAGAATCAGCCCGACAGGCGGATCGCCCGCCATCTCAATCATGCCGTGCCACCGCGCCATCCGGCCTGACGGAACACTGGGCGGATATCAGGGCGGCCTTGAGATGAAACGTGTTTTACCGGAAATGGAGAGAATCCTTTTCGACGGTTCAGGCCGTGTCGTTACCGGGGAATTATATTACTGAGGATCGGAAACCCCATCATGAACCAAAAAACAACCACCACATTACTGTCTCTCCTGATTCTGCTGGCGCCGCTCCGCGCATTCGGGATCACCTTCCCCGACAAGCCGCCTTCAGAGCATTATTATGTGGACGAGGCAGGCTTGATCAGTCCGGAGACCGGGGAACAGATTGACAAAACCGCATCGGCATTACTTGGCGAGGAACAAATACCGCTCTTTGTGGTCACCATTTCCTCGTTGGCGAGTCAGGATGCCGTGACCTACACCATCGAGCAATACGCCACCGCGCTTTTCGACAAATGGGGCATCGGTTCCCAAGACCGCAACTACGGCATCCTGCTGCTCATCTCCAAAGGGGACCGCAAGGCGCGCATCGAGCTGGGGGCCGGATGGGAACACAAATTCGATAATCAGGCCCAGCAGGTGATGGATCAACTCATCGTTCCCGCCTTCAAACGGGGGGATTTCGCAGGCGGAATCGCGGAAGGGGTGCGGGGCCTGGATGCCATGGCCCGGGGCCTCGAATTGCCCAAGGCCAAGGCCCCCTGGTGGCTCCTGCCCGCGATGATCATCGGGCTTATCGGGGTCGTTATGCTGATCATCAATTTATTCAAAACAGGGCGCAGGGGGTGGGCCTGGGCACTGATCGCCGCCCTCGGCGTCTTCCTCTTTTTTATCATCCGGGCCATGCTCTCAAATGCCGGCAGCGGCGGGGGCTTCGGAGGCGGATCCTCCGGCGGCGGTGGCGCAACAGGATCATGGTGATACTTATGAAAAAAGCGACCCAATTATTTACCCAAGATGAGATCCGCACCATTGAAGCCGCGGTTACCGATGTGGAAAAAATGACTTCCGCCGAGGTGGTTCCGGTAGTGGCAACCGCCTCGGGACGGTACGACCGGGCCGAAGACCTGTTTGCCTTTTTGCTTTCGCTGGCGGTTCTGGGATGCGCATGGGCATGGTTTCAGGGTGTCCACCCCGCAGCAGAAGAGTGGAGCGGAAACCCGGCATTCCGGCTCAACCTTCCCCTGGTGCTGACGATCCTCATTGCCGTCTTTTTTACCGGTATCGCCCTGGCCAGCCGGTTCCCGTTGCTGCGCCTGCCCCTGATCGCCAAACGCGAGATGCGGGAAGAGGTGGAGCGCCGGGCCCGTGAAACGTTTCAACGGCTCAGGATTCGCGGCACTCGAAACGCCACCGGCATTCTCATTTATGTCTCGCTCTATGAGCATATGGTGCATGTTGTGGGTGACGACACGATCAGTGCGAAACTGTCGCAGGATGACTGGGAAGCGCTCAGCAACATCATTATCAGCGGTTTTAAAGATGGAAA
>DAIEHU010000362.1 GCA_027353395.1 Desulfobacteraceae bacterium | reverse complement strand
AAAGCCATATTAAGAGGGACTGTGGGCGAAAAAATCAGCCAGATTGTCACGGTGACGCCGGGAACCAAGGAACCCCTGCAAATCCTTCATGCCAACACTTTAAATCAAGGGGATTTCCGCTATTCCATGAAAGAAAGGGAAATGGACGGGAAAAAGGCCTATGAATTTCTCGTTGAAAATACCAGGACATCGGCGGGCCGGTATCTGGATAAAATTTTTATTTTCACCAACAAAATGGAATTAAATCCCATCTTGATCATCGTCAGCGGCGATATCCGGCCGGCGGGGCAAGATCATAAAGACGCTGGAGGCGCGCAGCCCGCGCCGGAACAAGCCTCCCCCAAAAACTAATTTTGATGTGATCTTAAAAAGCTAACAAAACGTTCTGCCGGATTTCATCCGTCATCCATAACATTTTGAATATAATTGATTTGCGCTTTCTCCGAAATAACGGAGAAAGCGCAAACCGACTTTTACGGGTGGCGGACTTTTTACGGGATCATCAAGCCTGATACTTAAATGAAAGTTTCACAGTCGCCCGGTACAATACCACCTTGCCATCTTCTATTTTCATGTCCAGATCCTTGACTTCCGCCACCCGTGTGTCCCTGAGGGACTGAGAGGCGGTTTCAACCGCTGATTTCGCGGCATCTTCCCATGATGTGGCGCTTGTTCCCACCATTTCGATGAATTTGTAAACGCTGTTGCTCATGATCGTCCTCCTTTTTTTAAATGAATGGTTTGTCATGCAGACTGGAAGAGCCGATAGATCTGGAATTTACCGCCGCAAGTGAAGAAGTTGAAAACTGGGGATCAGATGAAGTGAATTGAATAAACAAAATTTTTACTGGTGACAATTATACGATACTGTCATTGGATTGTCTATATTTTATTTACATCCGTCGTCAGCCGGTTCTTTCCCAAGACCCGCAAATTATATTTATGCCTCAGCCCTTGCATTTCCGCAGGGGTGTGATTATTATTTTTTTTACTATGAAATCATATAATGAAAAAATACCCAATCCAGCAGAAATTGAAAAAGAGATCGGCGAATTTTTGAGCAAAAAATACGGCGATCAGGTGAAAATGATCTCTCCTGTATTAATGCCACAACCCGATCGTACGGAAACCGATGCTTTTGCCGCGCCTAAAAAAAAGGCGCTTCATTTTGACTATAAGCCTGAAGACCTCATCGCCTATCTGGACCAGTATATTATCAAGCAGGATATGGCGAAACAGGTGCTGGCCACCAAAGTATGCACACATTTTAACCGGATTCAATATCAACAGACCGCCAAGGAAGATCCGTTGAACCTGTCTGGCGGCATTAAAAACAATGTCCTGATGATCGGACCCACCGGGGTCGGTAAAACCTATATTATCAAGCTGATCGCCAAAAGAATCGGGGTGCCGTTCGTAAAGGGCGACGCCACCAAATTCAGCGAAACCGGATATGTGGGCGGGGATGTGGAAGATCTGGTGCGCGATCTGGTGCGGGAAAGCGACAACGACATCGAACTGGCCGAATGCGGCATTATCTATATTGATGAAATCGACAAAATCGCCTCAAGCCACAACCTCATCGGCGCGGATATCTCCCGCACCGGGGTCCAGCGGGCCCTGCTCAAGCCCATGGAAGACACGGATGTGGAATTAAAAGTGCCCCATGATCCCATATCCATGATTCAGGAGGTGGAACAGTTTAGAAAAACCGGCAAGCGGGAGCGGCGCGCCATCAACACCAAAAATATCCTGTTTATCATGAGCGGCGCTTTTAGCGGGCTGGATGAAATTATCAAAAAACGGACCACTATCCGTGGCATTGGTTTTGCATCTCCTGCCCAATCCCATAGAACGGCATCGGATATTTTCAAACAGGTTAAATCGGAAGACCTGATTTCTTATGGATTTGAATCCGAATTTGTGGGCCGGCTGCCCGTCAAGGCACTATTTGAAGGGCTCTCCCAGGAAGACCTCCTGAAAATCCTGCAAACCCCTAATAACCCGGTTTTGCTCAATAAAAAGCTGGATTTTGCGACATACGGCATCGACATCCGGTTTTCCAATGACGCGCTCGCGCTGCTGGCGCAAAAAGCGTATGAAGAAAACACCGGGGCCAGAGGGCTTGTCAGCGTCATTGAACAGGTGTTGATCCCCTTTGAAACCCGGCTCCCGTCCACCAAGATCAAACAGTTTCCCGTGACCGTTTCGGTGATCACCCATCCGGAAACCATGTTGAACCAATGGCTCCAGAACATCGGGGAAGATAAGCGCGT
>DAIEHU010000361.1 GCA_027353395.1 Desulfobacteraceae bacterium | reverse complement strand
CAAGATCCGGGTGGACAATTTCATCTTTCTGACCCCCGACACCAACAATCTGCTTAGTGTCTGTTTCTGCTGCCACTGCTGCTGCATGATGGGGTCATTCAAACATGTGCCCGCAGAACACTTAAACCATGTCATGACGCCCCTTGAAGGCGTCCGGGTGGAAGTGACCGACACCTGCATCGGGTGCGGGACCTGCGTTGAAACCTGTATTTTTGACGCGATTTCAATACAAAACGGAAAAGCCGTTCATAGCGGGCAATGCCGGGCGTGCGGCCGGTGCGTGACCTACTGCCCGAAACAGGCGGTCGTCATTTCAATGGATGACCCGGAAACCTCACTGGTTAGTGCCGAGCGCCGGATTGAAACTTATGTGAAGGTTGCGTAAATCCAAACTATACCTGGGTGAAGGAAGCGTTTTCCGCAGCAGTGACTTATTCGATCCAGTGGATTCTGGGCTGTTCCCGCTTGACAGGGTGATCGATTTCTCCCTGGGGGAAACCGAGGGTAAGGGAAGTGATGATCTCAAAGGGCGGGCCAATGCCCAGTTTTTTCTGGAATCGCGGAAACATCATCAGGCCGTCAATCAGGCCGATATAGCAGGTGCCAAGTCCCAGCGAATGGGCCGCCAGCACCATGTTCTGGGCGCAGATGCCGGTATCCAGATCAATGGAGCCGATTCCGCGCTTGTCGGCAAGGATGATGATCAGCGCCGGGGCACCCAGGAAGATATCGTAATCCGGGTCGCTGGTCACGGTATTCATTCCGCCCCGGGCTCTGGGGTCCAGATCTCCGGCCCGCCACCGGACGAGGATGTTTGTCGCCACAGTCTGCCATCGGGCAAGGGTGGCGTTTTTATCGCCCGGTGTTTTTTTCTGATGCCACGCCGCCGGCATGGTGCCGCGCATGACAAGCTTGATAAATTTTTTGCATTTTTGATTGATCTCGCCAATAATTCCCCTGTTTTCAATGACAATGAACTTCCAGGGCTGGTTGTTCCCCGCGGACGGTGCGAACCGTCCGGCTTCAATGACGCGCGTAATTAGATCCCTGGGAACCGGTTTCTTTTTATACAGCCGGATGCTTCTTCTTTTATAAATCACCCGTTCCGTTTCGGTCAGCTCGGATTCGTATTCCTCAAAGGTTTTTCCCTGACAATGGGGGAGGGGGGCTGGAAAGGTTTTTTCCCCGATGAAGAGGTCGTTGTTTTTCCAGTATCCCTTTGTGACCCGATACTCCCCTTCAATGGAAACAGCGTCCTGGGGGCAGACAGCGGCGCAGTTCTGGCAGGCAATGCAGCGGAAGTGGTCGTATCGTTCATTGGAGCAGGCCTTGTTGTTTTCCACCATGAGCAGTTGAATGGGGCAGGTCTTTACGCATCGGCCGCACCCGTTGCACTTGTCGGCATCTATAACAAACTTCGGAAAGGTGGGCTGGGGGAATGAAGCAAACCGGAATTTTTCAAAAAGCATGGTCTTCTTCCTTTTATTAAATGCTATTTGATGGAAGTAATGAATGGGCGAGAATGTCTGACAACGCTTGCAGGAAAAATTGTACAATTATTAGACCTTATAGTCAATGAAAATTTTGTTATAAATAATTTATTTAAAGTATAATTATTCATATAGTTATTGAAAATTTTTTTATTATTGATACTGTATAGTTGATGATCAAATTGTCGGTATATGGTCCAGCCGGCCAGCCGTTTTAATGTTATCCAAGGATGCCCAGCATGCCAAATCAGGAAGCACTCTATAAAATGAAGGAACTGGTCAGGATTTCCGGATTTTCCCGCCGGACCATTCATTTCTATATCCAGGAAGGAATTCTCCATTCGCCAATGAAAACCGGGAAAACCATGTCCTATTATAATGACGGCCATGTCTTGAAATTGAAATTCATCAAAGAGGCGAAGGTAAAAGGAATGACGCTTCTGGCCATTAAAAACGAATTGCTCCTATTGCCCGAGATGAAGAACAGTCCTGAAGATCATGGTGTTGACTTTAAGATTCAGCCGAACCGAAACCGGAAACCACGAAATAAACGGTCGGAAAAGTTAAAGGGAAATACCCGCAATGAAATATTGATGCGAGGGTGTGTGCTTTTCCGGGAAAAAGGCTACAAAGCCGCAAGGATCAGCGATATCACCAGGGAACTGGGCATCGGCAAGGGAACGTTTTATTTTTATTTTGCCGATAAAAAAGGGTTGCTCCTCGAATGCGTGCCGAAGATTTTTAGCGAGTTGTTTTCAAGCGGGTGGGACAAGATCCGTCAGGAAACAAATCCCTTAAAGCGACTTGAGCTCC
>DAIEHU010000360.1 GCA_027353395.1 Desulfobacteraceae bacterium | reverse complement strand
CTGCCGAACGTGACGATGCTCCGGACCCGGTCATGGCGGAGCCATTTCATGGACAACGCCGCAATCATAAATAATCCGCCGAACGAATGCCCGACCCAGAACGCAGGGGATTTGGTGATGGAAAACACCGTATCCTGAATCGCCGGCAGATCATAGCGGATCTGGTCTTCGGCGGTTATTTCCGGAAAAGCATCATCTTTGGGCGACAGGCCGTGGCCTCTGAGTTCCGGAATCCAAACATCAAACCCCTGGTCCGCCAGATACACCCCAAGGCCCACGC
This sequence comes from Desulfobacteraceae bacterium, assembly GCA_027353395.1. GTDB lineage: Bacteria > Desulfobacterota > Desulfobacteria > Desulfobacterales > Desulfosalsimonadaceae > SURF-3. The sequence goes on along the minus strand of DAIEHU010000360.1, from coordinate 2,033 downwards.
CTTTGGGGGAAACCCAGAAGCTCCGGGTGGAATAACTGCCGTGAATTAATATCGCCGGAAACGGCAGGAATAATGTCCCGCGCGGCTTGATCCGGCTGAGGGACAACCTGGCGGCGTCTTGTGTTTGAATATTTCTGACTTCAACCGCCACACCGCCCAACAGATGGTGTGATGGTTCGGACATATTTTCAGGCTGCTGGCTCATATCTTCTCTGATACAAAAGGGTTAATCGCCGGTTTCTGAGTGTTTATAATTTTTCCAGTTTATCCGGGTTATTGACAAAACTTCAATTATCCATAATAAGGGGGATTAATCTATTATTCTTCAAGACGGCAGTCAATTGATTTTACCGGGTATACCATGCTGACGGAACTTTCCATTAAAAATTTCGCCATTATCGACGATGTGACTATCCAGTTCTCCGATGGCCTCACGATTTTAAGCGGAGAAACCGGGGCGGGCAAATCCATCGTCATTAACGCGGTCAATCTGATTCTGGGAAGCCGCGCCACATCCAGAATGATCCGGACAGGGTCGGAAACGGCTGAAATCGACGCCCTGTTTCACATTCCCGCAAACGGTTCAACGGCAAAGGTTCTTGCGGAACAGGGCATTGAGGCGTCGACGGAGCTCCTGATCCGGCGGATTATCTCCAAAAATGACCGGCACCGGGTGTACATCAACGGCCGGCTCTCCACCATGCAGACCTTAAACGAGGTCACGGAAAACCTGGCCGCCATCTCCGGCCAGCATGAGCATCAACGGCTGTTAAACGAAGCCAGCCATCTGATCATTTTGGACCAGGGCGGCGACCATATGCATCTGAGAATACAAGTCGCCGATTGTCACCACGGCATCCTTCCCCGGATTCAGAGGCTTGATGAGTTAAAGTCAAGCCGCCGGAAACAGCATGATCACCTGCAGCTACTGGAATTCCAGAAAAAGGAAATAGAAGACGCCGGCCTTTTCCCGGATGAGGACACAGTCCTCAAGCAGGAGCAAACCCGGTTGAAAAATGCGGAGATGCTGTATCAAACCATTCAGGGAGGCCTTGAAGCCCTGTACAATGGCGACGGCGCGGTCGCCGGAGCTTAAGTGAAGTGAAACGGCAGGTGGAAACCGCGGCCCGCATTGACGGCGCTCTCGCGTCTTACGCGGAAGGAATAGGCGACGCGGTTTTCCGCATTGAGGATATCGCCAGGGAACTTCAAGCCTACCTGGACGGCATCCAGTTTGACCCGGCCCGGATGGATGCGGTGGCGGCGAGGATTGATCAGATCAACCGCCTGAAACGGAAATACGGAGCGAACATCCCGGATATATTTCAATATCTGGAAAACATCCGCATGGATATGGAGAATCTGGAAACCTTAGATGGCCGGATCGCGGAGATGGAACAAACGCTGGACAACGATCATCATGAACTTGTCCGGCTTGCCAAAACGCTTTCCAAAAAACGCAGAGAGACGGCCGTGCATCTTGCCCGGAAAGTGGAAGCTGAGTTGAACGCGCTCAAGATGCCGGGCACCCGGTTTGACATCGCCTTTACCGAAACCCCTGCTACACCGAAAACCTCGCCGTATGTAACTATTGATGGCCGGGTGATCTCAGAGACCGGCATGGAGCAGGCCGCTTTTATGATCGCCCCCAATGTGGGGGAAGAGCTGAAACCCCTTTCCCAGATTGCTTCCGGCGGTGAGCTGTCCCGGGTGGTGCTGGCGCTCAAATCCATCACCGCAAACGATGCGGCCACGGGCACCATGATTTTTGATGAAGTGGACGCCGGCATCGGCGGGGACGTGGCGGAAGTGGTGGGCAAAAAACTGTCCCGGCTGGCTGTGGCCAACCAGGTGATCTGCATCACCCACCTGGCCCAGATTGCGGTATTTGGCCATCATCATTATAAAATATCCAAACATATTGAAAATGGCCGCACCTTCACCCGGATATCAAGCTTAACCGGCGACCGGCGGCTGGAAGAAATCGCCCGCATGGCCGGCGGCGAAAAAATCACGGCCGCCACCCGGAATCA
>DAIEHU010000035.1 GCA_027353395.1 Desulfobacteraceae bacterium | reverse complement strand
GAGCCGGAGTTTCCCGAATTTTTCGCCGCCGTTTCCCAAAACGGTCCGGGAAATCTCGACCGTCCGGGCACCGCACATCACCGCGTCCGCCGTGGCGCGCAGCGCATAAAGGTGCGCCAGATCGCGGGCGTGCATTTGGATCACCAAATTTTCCAATTTCACAAAAAAATCATGACCGATGGTTTCATGCGGGGTGTCTTTCAATGTGCCGCCCGCAATATACCGGTAACAGACCGCATAATCATCCAACAGAAAGCTGAATTCGGGTATTCCGGGAATCCCTTTCAATTTGGCGAGCGCCCGATATTCCCTGCGAGCAAAGAAGCGGCCCCATGTTTTCCGGATAAACGGCGGACAGGGCGCAAAATCCTTGATCACCCAGCGATTCTGTCCCTGCTGAAAAAGATAGAGATCAGCATTCGCCCACCGTCCCTTGCACAGGACATGTATCTTCCCGGATGCAAGGTCTTTTCGCGTAAATGGTTTTTGCACTCCGCTCCAGTCTCTCTGTAATGGCGTTATGACAATTTAGCGGCAAGCATATCTTTAATAAACCCGGCAAACGCCATTCCCTGAACATCAAAAGACGCCTCAATGCCGATAATCACTATATCCATCGGGCTCCTCAGCCTGCCGTGGACTTTAACATAATCTTTTTCCGTGGTCACCAGAAAATCCGCCGATTTGGTTTTCGCCTGAGCTGCAATGGAATGCATATCAGCGGCGGTGTAGGGGTGATGGTCCGGAAACGCCATTTCGCCAGCCACCGCCCCGGCCATGCCCGCCACCATGTCCCGGAACGCCTGGTTCTTCGCAATCCCCGAGAATACAAACACCTTCGCATGTTTCAACCATTCAACGTCACGGAATATCCCGAAAGCAGGCGCGCGGCCGGATCCGGACGGGGTTCCGCCGGCCTTGATCACGCCGCATACATAAGGCGCATGGATAGATTGAAACACCGGCTTTCCCGGTGCGAGACGGGCCAGAATATCAAGGGCTGGAGTCAATGGGTTTGATGACCGGGTCAGCACCATCACATCGGCCCTTTTCAGAGCGGAAACCGGCTCCCGAAGCGGGCCTCGCGGCAGGAAATGCATGTTTTCGCTAAAAGAAGCATCGTCGATCAGGACGATATCCATATCCCGGAACAGCCCGCGATGCTGAAACCCGTCATCCAAGATGATCACATCCGGATGAAAAGCTTCCACGGCCACCCGGCCCACGGCTACCCGGTTACGCCCCACCAGAACGGGAACGCCCTTTAATCCGGCCGCCATCATGAACGGCTCGTCACCGGCGTCTTCCGGCGTCATCAGCACCGCTTCACTATTGCTGACGATCCCGCCGCTTTTTTCCGCCCGGCCTTTATAACCTCTGCTGATCACAGCGATCCTGTATCCCGCGTCTCTCAGCAACCGGGCCACATGCATGGTGACAGGGGTTTTGCCGGTTCCGCCAACCGTAATATTCCCCACGGAAATCACCCGGCAGGGCAGCCGGTGGGATTTAAAAATACCTTTGTCATATAAAATCGACCGCAGCCGCACGGCAAGGCCGTAAATCCAGGAAAGCCCATGCAAAAAGGCAGAGAATAAACTGCCTGGCAGGGCTTGCCCAGAAATAACGGCCTCGATTTTTGGCACGATTCCTGTATTCAAAAAACGCCTCTCATTCCAGATTGTACACCACAAGGCCAGCGGCGCAGAAAAAAATCAGATTGGCGGTCCAGGCGGCCACCACCGGGGGCAGCATGCCGCCATACCCCAGAGACAGACAAAAACTGTAAAATAGCCAATAAACAAGCGATGTTAAAACACCATAGGCGAAACTGATGGTTATCCCGTCCCGGGCGGTTCCCCGCAAGGCCAGACCGGCCCCGAACAGGGTCATAATCAGGCAGATGCACGGAAACGCGGTTTTGGCGTAAAAATCCACCCGGTATTTGGTGGCGTCATACCCCTGGGTTTCGACTTTCCGGATATAGCGGTAAAGCTGGAAAAACGGCAATTCCTCGGATTCTTTCGCCACATGCAGCAAATCCGATGGTTTCAGGTCCAGTTGCCCCATTTTCCCGTCATAAAACGACACATGATTATTTTCCGGGGCCGTGTTGATCCGCTGCTGAATCAGACAGTCATAAAACACCCAGCTCCTATTCAGATAAGCGCCTTTTTGGGCGTTGAGTCTGCCAATCAACTCAAAATTTCCGTTAAACCAGGCCACGCTGACACCTTCAATGGTCTGGTCCGACGGATTATAATAAGCGATATGGGTGATGGTGCGATCCCCTCGAATCCAGATATTTTTCCCACGGGAGGTCATCAGGTTCTTTTTGGACGCGCCGCTCTCGATCCGGTTCGATTTGATGACCGTCACCGGCACCACTGCTTCTGAAAAAACAAACAGCAGAATGCTTAAAACAACGCCGATGACCGCCGCGGGCTGAAGCAGATAATACAAACTCACCCCGCCGCTCTTCAAGGCCAGAATTTCATTGTTTTTGGACATCAGCCCGAAGACCGTCAGTACGCCCAGAAGAACGGCAATGGGTGTAATCTGAGAAACAATGAGGGGAATTTTGTATAGAAAAAAGGCCAGGATTTGTAATGAAGGGACATCGGCCCCAAGGAAGTTGTCGATTCTTGAAAAAAAATCAATGGACAGGTAAACGGTGATGACCAGGCCCATCACCATGCCGAAATATTTAAAAAACTGCCGGGTGATATATTTATGAATGACGGACATGAAAAATCCCATTAAACCGTTTAAAAAAAACCAAGGGGCGTCAGGCGGTAGACGGAAGGCTGACAGGATCTGAAGAATGGGCCGATTTAAAAAAAAGATTCATTCAGACCGCCCTATAACCTACAGTCTAAACCATCTGCTTTGTTTCCCCGCGGCGCAGAAAGTTGCGCACCAGGCGATTGAGCCGGTCGAGCAGTTCCAGCGGCCGGTCTTCGGCTGTTCTCACCAGCAGGTAAAGCCCCAATCCGCCCATGATCACGTTCGGCATCCACATGGCCAAACCCGGCGATATGCCGCCTGCTTCCCCGAGCACCAGCCCGGCGGACAGGAGCAGATAATAAAATAAAAAGGCGAATAATCCGATGCCGAGTCCCGCTGTTTTCCGTGTGGCGGAAGACGCAACGCCCAAAGGCACCGCCAGAACCGCCAAGGCAATACAGGCGAAGGGGATGGAAAATTTTTTTTGAAGTTCCATCCGGACCGCAAGATATTTTTTCGTATGCGGATCCCCGGTTTTCAGATAACCGGTCAATTCATCCATGCGCATTTCGTTTTCCCGCTTCTCTCGCTGGCCGATATTCCGCACGGCGTCTTTTAAATCCAGCCGAAGCTCATAAGTGTCAAATTTTGTGATATAAACCGAATGGGTCTTCATCTCCACCTGATTGATGCTTCCTTTATAAAGAGTTAATATAAAAGAATATTTATCTTCGCCAGGGGATATGATGCCTTTCGGGGCGACGATGGTGCTGGCAAGCGCTTCGTTTCGCTGGTCTTCAACATAAATATCCGTGAGCGCATTATTCTTTAAATCGATCTTATTGACATAAAACATCACGCCGTCAAAGCTGTCATTAAACTGCCGCTCTTTTAACCCGAGGTTAAAGTTCGACTGCACCACCTGCAGGGCTGTCTCCTTATACGCCTGCTCCCCCCAGGGAAGGCCGTATATAGACATGCCGGCAGCCAGCAGGGCGCATAACACGCTGAAAGCGATCACCGGCGGGAGCAGTTGATACAGGCTGACGCCTCCAGCTTTGAGCGCCACGATTTCATTGTCGCTGGACAGGCGTAGAAACGCGAGCAGCACGCTCATCATGACCGACATGGGAATAATATAGGCCAGAAAATACGGCATGGAATAGGCCAGCATCAGAAAAAACACCACCACGCTCACCTGATAATTGACAATCACATGGGTAATTTCAAGAATCTCGCGCATCAAAAAAACAAACATGAAAAACACCAGATTCATGAGAAACGGTGGTATCAGCTCCTTAAAAATATAGCGATAAACGATGGTATTGAATTTCATGGAGTCCCGCACGGCGCAGAATCGCTAAAGGTTTCCGGGGCATTATTGCGGTTGTCCGAAAACTGCATCTGATACAGGGAATAATATTCGCCCTTTCGTGCGATCAGTTCCTGATGACCGCCTTCCTCCACAATCCTGCCCCCCACAATCACGACGATGCGGCTGGCATATGAGATGGTGGAAAGCCGATGGGCGATCACAAAGGATGTCCGCCCTTTCATCAGGTTTTCAAGGGCTTTCTGCACCAGACGCTCGGATTCGGTATCCAGAGACGCCGTGGCCTCATCCAGAATCAGAATCGGAGCGTCCTTTAACAATGCCCGGGCGATGCACATGCGCTGTTTTTCACCGCCCGAGAGCCGGCTGCCCAGCTCGCCGATGACCGTATCAAATCCCTTGGGCAGGGTTTGCACAAAATCATAAATATAGGCCGCTTTCGCGGCGTCAAAAACCTCCTGTTCCGAGGCGTCGGGCTTTCCATAGGCGATATTGCTCCGGATGGTGTCATTGAACAAAATCGGCTCCTGCGTGACAATGGCCACCTCCCTGCGCAAATCGCGGATGGCGATATCACGGATATCCATACCATCCAAAAGGATGGCGCCGCCAGTCACATCATAAAACCGAGGGATCAGGTTCACCAGGGATGTTTTTCCGCCGCCGCTCATGCCCACGAGCGCGATGATTTCACCCGGCATCACATCCAGATTGATATTTTTTAACACATTTTCCGCTTCGCAGCCCATTTCAACTCTTGCGCCGCCATAGGAAAAAAACACATGATCAAACGTCACCCGGTGGGAACCCGGCTGAACCGGTTTCGGACTGGCCGGGTCCAGAATATCGGATCTGGCTTCCAGAATATCAAACACCCGGTCGGACGCAGCCAGCCCCTGTTGAACCGTATTATTCAGTTTCATCAGTTGTTTAACGGGTGTATACAGCATCATCACGGCGGTCATGAAAGAAAAAAAAGTGCCGGGCGTGGAAGCGCCGCTGATGACGTTATGGCCACCATACCAGATCACCAGCGCGACGCCGATGCCCCCGATCACTTCCATCACCGGCGACGTCAGGGCTTTCGCCCGGAATGATTTGATTTCAAACCGGAAAACCTTCTGATTTTTATTAAAAAATGACTGTTTTTCCGTCGCTTCCATACCAAACGCCTTCACGATTTTATTCCCGGTAAAGGTTTCATGAAGAAAAGCATTGAGTTCGGCCATGCTCACCTGACTGCTGGTGCTGAAGCGCCGGACCCTGCGTCCGAACTCCAACATGGGATAAAATGCCAGAGGCAGCACAAAAATTGCGATCAGGGCCAGTTGCCAGTCCCGGTAAAGAATCACCCCCGTCAATCCAATGACAGTAAACACATCCCGCAAAGACCCGGTCACCGCTGTGGACACCATATTTTTAATCACGTTGACATCATTGGTAATCCGCGACATCAGCACACCAGTACGTTCCTTGTGGAAAAAAGCCAGCGGCAGGCCGATGATGCGGTCAAACAGCGCATCCCGCAGCCGCTTGATAATATGTTCGCCCACATAATTCATCAGGTATTCCTGGCCATACATGGCAACGCCTCGCAAGATAAATATAATAACCACAAGAATCGGCATGAGTTTAAGCATAGCCTCATTCTGTTTTAAAAAAATATCATCCAGAACGGGCTTGACAATAAATGCGGTGGCGGAACTGGAGCCCGCCACCACCAGCATGCAGATCATGGAAAAAAATAATTTAATCCAGCCGCCTTTGATGTATTCCAGCAATTGTTTGTGACGTTCTTTAATTTTCAATTTGATTTTCACCGTTTGATTAATTGTGATGGGCTGCGCCATCAAGCTACACTCTGTTTATCTTTGCCATTGCGCAATCAGGTTGGGCTATTGCCTTCCGGTAATTGGCAAACCACCGCATCTATCGGATATCCTGATTTTCCATAATGTCTCTTTTCATATCGGCTAATGCTCCTTTTTTTCAAGATAAGGATGTTTCCACCGGAAAAGGCCTGGATATGGATGGGATGGTGTCATCAATTCTCAATCTCTCAAATATTGCATGGGATCAGCTCCCTGAAAGGCGAAATCACGCCGTACCCGTTCTTCGCCGATGCCGAATGCCTCTAAAGGCAGGACCGCGTGCCCGCGTTTGAATCCCCGCTGCTTTTCGGCCTGGCGAGCCACTGTCTCCCGAAGCGCCTGGCTGGGAATGATGCCGGTGAACCGGATGATTTCCTCGAACACCTCCGGAAGTTCGTTCCGAAGCCGGTCATAAGGCAAAATCATGACCTTTCGGCGGTTTATGGCGCTGGTTTGCCAGAGATCAAAAAAATACCGGCAAAGCTCGACGCTGGCCCGGTAACGGTATTCAAAAAACACGCTCAGCTGCTCTTTCGTAAACCGGTGAAGCCCCCAGAGTTCATCCAGCGTATGGTAATTCAATGAAAAATAGGAAGGCAGGGTTTCCTCGGCCAAGCGGTGCATGTAGATGAAACGGGCATCCGGGAAGACCTCCATCAGGGTCCGGACCCGGTGTGTGGAAAAATGGGTCTGGGCGAATATCTGTGTCTTGCCGGTATAATAGATATGGCGCTGGAAACAGCGCTTCAAATACCTTGCCGACCTGAGCCGCCGGTGCTCCGGCTGAAGATCATGGAACCGGAACTCCCGGTACTCGTCAGGCATAAACCCCAGCGGCGTGCCCACCAGCGCAAACTGGGTGTCGGTATTATGCAGAAAGAGCATCTCATCCTCTTCCACTTTATCTATTGAAATGCCGTGCCCCGTATCTTCGGAAAAGATGACGGTTTTATTCCGGCGGATCAGGAAACGGATGACTGGCGCAACCAGTTTCCGCATGCAAATGGCGGGGAACAACACATGCCAGGCGTGAAACGCGGCCATTTCTCCGGTACGCGTGAACAAATGATGAATAAAGGTGGTGCCGCTGCGGGGATGGCCGATGATGAACACTGGATTCTTCACCTTGATCCGGCAAAATTCCGGGAAAAAGATATAATCGGCAAACAGTGAAACATGAGAGATCAGGAACCAGACCCTGAAAAAAAGAAGCACGAAACAAAAAAAAATAAAATTCGGGCTGAGTCCATACATTCGCCAAATGGCCTTGAATGCGTTAAAATACATGCAGGTTGCGTCCTCCAGCAGCAGTTGTGGTTAAAAATCGCGCCATGGTCATGGCAGTGCATTCATTTATAGGAAATGTCATCCGCTTGCAAGATACATCATGAAAACCGCTTTTTAAAAATGGATGATATGGTATAATAGAAATGTTATGGGGGCATCTGATCATCATATCACTTAAAAATACGGCAAGTATCCGTATTTGATATAACTACTCAATGGGAAAATATGGCAACAAGGAGGCGATCCATGTCGAAACAAACAAAATGGTGGCTGATTCTGCTCGCCGTGACGGGCGTTTTTTCCGCGGGCCTGGCCTTGGGCGGCGGCGTACTGACCGTTCAGGTGCGGGACGGACAAGTGCGGGCGACGCCCTCTTTCTTAGGCAGAATTGTGGGTACGCTGCACTACGGGAACCAGGTGACGTCTTTGGGAAAAAACGGGGACTGGAACGAGGTGACGTCCGCGCGGATGCACGGATGGATGCACCGTTCCGCCCTGACCAAAAGCAGGATATCACTTCAACCGGGTGGCCGCAACGCGCCGCTCGCGGCATCGGGGGATGAACTGGCCCTGGCCGGAAAGGGATTTAACAAACAGGTGGAATCCGCTTTCAAAACCAGAAATCCGCAACTGAATTATGCGTGGGTGGACCGGATGGAGGCCATGAAAGTATCGCCGGAAACAATGACGCAATTTTTAGAGCAAGGCGGGCTGTCCCCCCGAGGAGGCCTCCGATGAAACAGATAAGCAGACGCGACTTTTTTTCCCTTGCCGCCAGATGGGCCCTTGGCGCAGGCCTCGTCCCGGTTCTGCCGGTCTTGCTGGCCGGATGCGAAACCATGGGGGATGTTACCGCCGCAGGCTCATCCCTGGCGTCATCCGCCGGGCTCCTTACCGCATCCCAGGCCGATTCCTTAAGCAGGAGCGCGCGGGCAGCGGCCAAAACCTTTCATGATATCACCCCCAGCCAGGAATATTATATCGGCCGGGCCGTCGGGGCCACGATTCTGACAAAATACCGTCCCTATGCCAATTCAGGGGTCAACCAATACATCAATGTTCTGGGTCAGACCCTGTCCCAGGCTTCGGACATGCCGGAAACTTATGGCGGATACCATTTTCTGGTCTTAGATTCGGATGATATCAATGCCCTGTCCGCGCCAGGCGGCCTGATCTTCATCACCCGCGGCCTGCTCCGATGCTGCCGGAGCGAGGATGCGGCAGCATCGGTTCTGGCCCATGAGATCGGACATGTACAGTTGCAGCACGGGCTCCAGGCCATTAAAAAATCCCGCCTCACCGAGGCCCTGACCATCATCGGCACGGAAAGCGCCAAAACCTTCGGGGGGCAGGAAATGGCCAGCCTCACCACCGCGTTCCAGGGCAGCATTTCGGACATCACCAGCACCCTGATCAACAATGGTTATGCCCGGTCTCAGGAATATGACGCCGACGAGGCCGCGGTGAGCATTATGCAGCGGGTGGGCTATGACCCGAAAGGGTTGACGGACATGCTTGAGACCATGAAATCCCGGCTCAGGCCCGGCGGTCTCGATTTCGCCAGGACCCATCCGTCGCCGGAAGACCGGATTTCCAAGATTCAGCGTATTATCGGAACATCATATGCGGTCAGCATCAATGCTCCCCGCCAAAACCGGTTTCAACGGGAACTGAAAGGCATCTGATCCATGATCAGGGGCGCATCCAGAATTGAAAAACAGGTCTGGATATTGGGTGTGGCCACCCTTGGGTTTCTGCTGGCGGCATTTCTCCAGATGATGGGCTGGCTGGAACCCTGGGAGGCGAAAACCTGGGACTGGCGCGTCCGGCTGATGGCTGAAAAGGGAAAAGCCACGGACGATATTGTTCTCATTCTGGTGGACCAGAACAGTCTGGACTGGGGCCGGGAAATCAACGGCTGGCCATGGCCATGGCCCAGGGAAGTGTATGGCGCGATCATCCATTATTGCCAAAGAAACGGGGCCAAAGCCCTGGCCCTGGATGTACTGTTCACGGAACCGTCAGGGTATGGGAAAAATGATGACGCAGCCCTGGGCCAGGCGATTTCGGAATACGGCAAAGTCTGCGACGCTGTATTTTTAGGGGAAGGGGCCGGCAGCGCAACGCGCTGGCCGGAAGACATCGCCCCGCCGGGCTTTAAAATAAAAGGCATGAAAGACGATCAACAGGCAAGTTCTTTTCCGAGGGCCGTTTTCCCGGTCCCCGATGTCGCCAGGAATGCCGCCATGCTTTGCAACGCCCATCTGGAACCGGACCCGGACGGGGTCTATCGCCGTCTCAGGCCGTTTGGAAGTTTTGACGGCCGCTATCTTCCGGCCATTGGTTTCGGGTGTTTTCTCACCGGCAGCGGTGAAACATCCGCTGAAATCATCAACGGAGAATTTCATGCGGGCGCGTTTCGCATCCCCACGGACTCGAATAACGGCGATGTAATCCTGCGATACAGGCCCGCCGGTAGTTACAAGACGTACAGCGCGGCCGCGGTCATCCAGTCCGAACTGCGCATCCTTGCAGGTGAGCCGCCGGTCATACCGGATAACGCGGCGCTTAAAGGCAAATACGTATTTTTGGGTTTTTCCGCGCCGGGTCTGTATGATCTCCGGCCGTCGCCAGTGAGCGGTGTCTATCCGGGAGTGAGCATTCACGCCACATTTCTGGACAACCTGCTGTCCCAGGATTTTATCCGTCCGGCCCCTGTATGGGTGTCCCTGCTCTTGACCGGCGTGCTCGCCCTCGCCTGCGCCCTGTCGGTTAGCTATGGCGCTGGAATTTTTGCCGTGGCGTTGTTTCCTGCCGGGTTTCTGTCGCTGCCTGTGCTATTGTCTCTTGCAGCATACAGTAAAGGATTCTGGCTGCCCCTCATGGCCCCGGAAATCGCCTGCGCGTCCGCCGTTTTTCTGGGGCTCGGGGTAAAATACGCCACTGAGGGCCGTCAGAAACGCTTCATCAAAAACGCGTTCAGACAGTACCTCAGCCCCGCGGTCATCGACCAGATTATCACTCATCCAGAACGCCTCCGATTGGGCGGCGATCGCCGGATGCTCACCATGTTTTTTTCCGATCTCCAGGGGTTCACCTCCATATCCGAGAACCTGACGCCCGACGCCCTCACCCAGCTCTTGAATGATTATCTCACCGCCATGACCGACATCATCATCGATCTTGGCGGGACCGTTGACAAATATGAAGGCGACGCCATCATCGCCTTCTGGAACGCGCCGGTTGACATTCCCCGGCACGCGGAAAAATGCGTGGAAGCAGCCTTGAGATGCCAGGAAAAACTGGCCGGGATGCGCCCGGATTTCCATTCGCGGACAGGCCATGAACTTCATATGCGTATCGGGATCAATACCGGATTCGCCATTGTGGGCAATTTCGGCTCCCACACCAAATTCGATTACACCATGCTTGGGGACTCGGTGAATCTGGCGGCCCGGCTCGAAGGCATCAACAAGCAATTCGGCACCTATACCATGATATCGGAATTCACCCGAAACGAAATCGGGGAGGCGTTCGCCTTCCGGGAAATCGGACGGGTGGCCGTGGTGGGACGAAAGCAGGCGGTCACGGTGTTTGAACCCCTCCGTCCAGAAGCCCGTACCAGACAAAATGAACAATATGATACCTTTGAAAAGGGCCTGGCCTTGTTTTACGCGGGAAAATTCATGGAAGCAAAATTGATTTTTAACGGCAACTCAGATGATCCGCCCTCATCCGCCTATGAACGAAAATGCGCGGCGCTGTTAAAAAATCCCCCGCCAGACTGGGCCGGAGTGTGGATCATGACGGAAAAATAAGGAAACCATACAAAATTAGGTGATGCTACAAAACCGGCAAAAAAATATTCACGTGAAATAAATGCGGGGATGTGTTATTTGTTATATTGTAAAAATTTTATGAATCCATTTGAATCAAACGGATGCGGCGCATCCTTTTGTTGGATCATATATGAAGCGGATGTATCCGGGAATCGAACGGATACAATATCTGAAACAATAAAGAATCAAGGAGGAAAAATGAAAAAAGTTTATCTTTTATGGATGATGCTTTTCCTGTCGTCGACAAATCTTCAGGCGGCATCCAATGATGCGTTTTTTTTCGAGGGAGAGGGCCAGATAACGCCGACCCTTCAATCCCAGGAATTATTAGATGCGAACCTTTTACCGCAGAACAATGGTAACATCGCCGTAAACATTGTTTCAGGGGGGTTTCCGGACATCGTCGCGCACCTCACGGTTTCGGATATAAATGGGAAACCCATCTCCGGGCTGACGGCAACTGATTTTGCGCTCGCGGAGAAATCGGAGACTGAAACGGCGCCTGTGAACGAGTCCCTGACCTGTTTTGAGGAAAACATCACAACGACGCCAATTTCCTTAGCTTTGGTGTTTGATGTCAGTGGCAGTATGGGCCTGGGAAACCGTCTTTCAGACGCCAAAACCGCAGCCATCAACTTTCTGAACAAATCCCAGGCGGGGGACAAGGCATCCCTGGTTACCTTTTCAGGATGCGACCAGGGAGGCATCATTATTCCAATCGCAGATGTAAAAAATGATGGGGACCAAAACGGCACTCCGGACATTGTGGATGCCATTCAGTCTCTATCCACCCTCAACCGAACCGCCGTTTATGACGGTATCGGTAACGGCATTGACAGCATCAGCCAGGAGGCATTTCCCAAGGGTGTTATTGTTTTCACCGACGGGAATACCAACGATGACTGCCATTACAGCATTAATGAAGTCATCCAGAAAGCAAAAGACAAGGGCATTCCGGTTTACACCATCGGTCTGCAAAGCAGCATCATGTCGGCCCAGCTCAAAACCATCGCTGCGAGCACCGGAGGATATTACCGGGAAGCGCCAACCGCACTGGAGATGGAAACATTGTATACAGATATCGCCCAGAGCATCCGGGGCCAGTATACGCTCTGCTATACCACGCACAATCCCGTCCAGGACGGTACCTTGAGAACGGTAACTGTTAATTATGAAGGTAAATCCGGTTCCGGATCATATACCGCACCCGGAGTCCTGAATCCCAACCCGCCAGTGATCAACCATACGCCGGTCACCACATGGCAGGAGAACCTGGCGATTCCCATCAGCGCGGAAGTAACTGATCCGGATGCCGGCGACAGCATTTCACGGGTTTCACTTTTCTACCGTATTGCAGGATCAAATCCGGACGCTACTTATGCATCGGTTGACATGACGAATACCAGCGGGAACGGATACGGCGGTGTGATTCCAGCGAATATGGTGACGCTGGCCGGGGTTCAGTATTATTTAGCAGCCTGGGATGCGCGGGGCGGCCAAGCGGAAAACGGCTCCGCCGCCGTACCGCATTTTATCCAGGTAACCGCCGCGTCTCCGCCGCCCGTTGCAAATGCGGGGCCGGATGCAAGCGTGCGTGAAGGCGATATCGTGACTCTGGACGGATCGGCTTCTTTGGCGTCAACGGCTGACGGGGTTCTCTCCTATGCGTGGCGTCAGCTTTCGGGAACAACTGTCACCCTTTCCAGCACCGATAACGTCAGGCCTGTATTCACCGCGCCATTCACAGGCCCGGAAGGCGCGGATCTGGTTTTTGAACTGAAAGTAACGGACAGCGCCAACAAAACCGGCTCCGACACCGTCACCATTACCGTCAATGATTTCCTGGCGCCGGAAGCAAGCTTCACATGGTCGCCGGCATCTCCCGCAGCCGGACAATCCGTGACCTTTACCGATGGGTCCACGCCCAAAGGCGGAAACATCGTATCATGGGAGTGGAAATTTGACGAAGAAGGGACCGCTTCCGTTCAGAACCCGCAATTCACTTTCACGAAAAACGGCGACTATACCGTCCGGTTGACCGTCCGGGATGAATTCGGTTCTGTCGGCACAGTAACCAAAACCGTAACGGTTTCATGTCCCGGCGGTGACTGCAGCGGCAGCGGCGGATGTTTTATCCAGTCGGCAGGCGCGGCATTCATGATGGAATAAACCACTAATCGGCAGATAAAAACCGTTTCCTCCTTCCATTCAAAAAAAGGAGGAGGAACGCCCTGCATTCGACAGAAACCCTATCAAGAAGGTATAAAAATATGAAAATAAAATTAAAAATTCAATATGTGATCATTTGCCTGTTCTTTCTTGTTCAGATGTTGCCCTCGAACGCCTATTCCGGAGAAAGGCCGGGGGAAATCAGCATCAGTCCAATGGTTGGCCTCTATGTGTTTGACAATGACCAGGACATCAAAAAAGACGTTATCGGCGCACTCGGCCTGGGTTATAATTTCACGGAAAACTGGGCCGCTGAATTTATGATGAATTACGGGAGGTTCGATCATAAATACTTTGACCTCGCCTCCTGCGGATGCGAAAAGGAAAAAATCGACGGGTTTGTCATGCATCTGGACGCGCTGTACAATTTCTGCCCGGATAAAAAACTGGTTCCCTATCTGGCAGCAGGTTTTGGCGGAGTCATGCTGAACAGCGACCATATGCATAATGATGACTACACGGCCGCGAACTATGGCGGGGGTGTGAAATATTTTCTTACTGAGAACATGGCGCTCAGGGCGGACGCCCGTCACATTATCGATCTGGAGTATGGCAACAACAATGCCGCTTTTACTGTAGGCATGACATTCCAGTTCGGCGGCGAGGAAAAAGTCACTCCGCCGCCACCTGCGCCGGAACCCAAGGTGGTTCCTATTGAAGAATTCAAACCGGCTCCGATTAAGGAGAAAGTCACCATTGATCTGAGAGTTCAGTTTGATCTGGACAAGTCCTACATCAAACCCCAATACCATGATAACATCAAAAAACTGGCTGATTTCATGAAGAAATATCCCGACACGGATGCGGATATCGAAGGCCATACCTGCAATATCGGAACACCCGATTATAATATGAAGCTGTCCTGGCGCCGTGCCGAAAGCGTGAAGAACTATCTGATTAAGAACTTCGGCATTGAAGCGTCGCGGCTCAGAACCTATGGGTACGGACTCACCAAACCCATTGCGGATAACAGCACAAGAGCGGGACGCATCAAAAACCGCCGGGTGCATGTTATTGTATCCAACGCCGTGGAAGTGGAAAAACCCGCGCCAATACAGAAGTAACGAGT
>DAIEHU010000359.1 GCA_027353395.1 Desulfobacteraceae bacterium | reverse complement strand
AAGCGGATTTTCGTTGTTTCATTTGTATTGTCCCTGATCCTGCTGGCTGCAATGGCTGCGGGCGTTGGATTCGGGTCATCCGGTGGCGGCATGGCGGCGTTATCCGAAGCATGGGCTGCTCTTTGGAATCCGGACGCGGCTCTCCACGCCATTGTCTGGGAAATCCGTTTCCCCAGAGTCATTATCGCCGCGCTGGCAGGCGCCACACTGTCCCTGGGCGGCCTGGTGTTTCAAGCCCTGCTACGGAACCCGCTGGCAGAACCTTATATTTTAGGAATCTCCGGGGGGGCGGCCATTGGGGCCATCATCGGAATTTTATTGGATTTTGCCCGGTTCCCCGGCGTCAGCCTGTTCGCTTTTTGTGGCGGCATGGGAACCCTTCTCCTGGTGCTGCTCCTGTCAACCGGCCGGTCCCTTCTCAAAAAAGAGGCCCTGCTTTTATCCGGCGTCATGGTTAACGCCTTCTGCTCGGCGGTCATCATGTTTTTGATTTCCCTGACCCAGGATGCGCGGCTCAACAATATCCTGTTCTGGCTCATGGGTGATTTATCAACCGGTGGACGGCATGAAGCCACGAGCATGGGGCTGATGCTGGTCCCCTGTTTTTTCATTATCTTCTGGTTTTCAAACCATATGAATCTCCTGCTCATGGGCAGGGAAACGGCCCAGTCCCTTGGGGTCAACGTCCGGGTTGTCACGGTAACGCTTCTTGTGACCACATCGTTTATGGTCAGTACAACGGTCTGCTATTGCGGCTTGGTAGCGTTTGTCGGGCTGGTTATCCCGCATCTGTTCCGGCTGATGCTTGGGGCGGATCATCGGGTGCTGGCGCCTGCTTGTGTGCTGGGAGGCGGCGGGTATCTGGTATTGTGCGATCTTGTGGCCAGAACCCTTCCGCGGCAGGGGGAAATGCCGGTGGGTGTGATCACAGCCATGATTGGCGCACCTGTTTTTATTTTTTTGTTGAAACGGTCCAAATGATGTCTGTGTCGATTCAGGCTGAAAATTTATATTACGCCTATGACGGCGCGCCTGTATTAAACCATATATCGTTTACCATCCGCCGGGGAGAATTTTTTATTGTGATCGGCCCCAACGGGTCCGGCAAAACCACATTGATGCGCATCATCGCCGGATTGCTGAAGCCGGAACAGGGAGAGATCTCGATACAGGGCCGGCCGCTTCACGGTTATAAGCGGAAAGAACTTGCCCGGCGGATCGCGTTTGTGCCCCAGCGGATACCCACGGATTTTCCGTTTACGGTTTCCGATGTGGTGCTGTTTGGCCGGACGCCCCATATGGGCATGTTCGGTCTGGAGAGCAGAGAAGATATCGCGTTTGCCCAGCATGCAATGGCATTTACGGAAGTCGCGCATCTGGCTGGGCGGCGAATTGATCAGTTGAGCGGCGGAGAATGCCAGCGGGTGTTTATCGCCAGGGCTGTTTGCCAGAATCCCGATATCATCGTGCTGGATGAACCCACAGCATCCCTGGATATCGCCCATCAGTTGCGGATTATGGACATGATGGAAAAAATGAAACGGGGGAAAAACGTCACGGTGCTTATGGTTTCCCATGACGTGAATCTCGCGGCCATGTATGCGGATACCCTGATGCTTCTGAATCGCGGAGAGATTGTTAAACATGGACCGCCGGGAGCGGTGCTGACATACGAAACACTGGAATCGGTTTACGGCTGTGCATTGCTGGTGGATGACAACCCATTGGGCGATTATCCAAGGGTCACGCCGGTACCAGGAAGGTATTTGAAAATAAATTCCTGAGTTGGAACTTACATTCCGCAGTTAAGTTTTTGTTTTTTACCGACTGCCTCAACCATTCGGAATGTAAGCTGTATTTCCCCTATTGGGTGTCCAAAGCGCCTCAGGTGAGTTACAAGATGCGGCCTAATAATCTTTTGGGATGCCATGAATGTGACGTCAACCGATGATTTGATGATCTCGTGTGGATTTAATTCCAATTCCAAATCAAGGATGATATCAAGGCGATGAGGATTGAGGCGACGAAGGCTTACAGTTAGTACGTTGAGGAGCCGAAGACGAGCCAACGAAGATAGCGCTATGATTTGGGATTGGAATAAATAGCCAAAGCAACCTGAAATAATGTTTTAACCAAAAGCCGGTATGCCTCGGGGTATACCGGCTTTTTTTGGAAAAGCGTCATGAAAAATTATCTGATCACCATCATACTGCTGGGCTGCAGCAATGTGTTTATGACCTTTGCCTGGATGGCCACCTTCGCAATTTTTTCCACCGCATGGATTATTTATATGCTGAATGCGCCTGCTCGGATCTGTGTTTTTTATT
>DAIEHU010000358.1 GCA_027353395.1 Desulfobacteraceae bacterium | reverse complement strand
GGGAATATCAAGTTTCCGGCAGACCAGATCGGATGTTTTTTCCGCCATTAAACGAAAGGTGGTCAGTTTGCCGCCAGTGATGGTGACGAAATTGGCAATGCCGTCCCGTTCATGGTCAATGAGATCAAACCCACGGGTCACCGCACGGTCATCGCCTTTCTTTCCCGATCCAAGAAGCGGCCGGACGCCCGAATAGGCCCGGATATAACGGATGGAATCGAGCACCGGAACCATAGTTGCGCCTTCTTCCACCAGACGGTCCACTTCAGACACGGTGGGCCGGATTTCATCTAAAGTTTCCATGCGCAGGGAGGTTGTGCCGATGATGGAGACAGTGCCGCCCGGCACCAGGATATCCGCATCCGATGGCGGGCGCAACCGGTTCACGACCCGCTCGGTGATCCGGGTATGAGTGATCAGAAGGGTGCCTTTGGAATAAATGACATCAATATGAGCCCCGGCCAGCTTCGCCACATTACCGGCCCATGCGCCGGTTGCGTTGACCACCAAGTCGGCTTCAATGGTGGCTGACGCTCCGGTGTTTTTGTTGACCAGATCAACATGGATGATCCGGTCTTCCTGTTTTGAAAACCCCACCACCTTCATATGCCGGAAAAACTTGCAGCCCAATTTTTGCGCGTCCGTAATGTTCGCCAGCACGAGTTTAAAGGGATCAACGGAGCCGTCCTCCACCGCATATACAGCGATGGTTTTATCCGAAAGCGCGGGCTCCATTTCACGGGCGGTTTGAACGTCCACAGGTTTGCAGGGCAAATCGATTTTGTCGCAGTGGGGCTGAAAATCAGCAATAAATTTTTCATCATCCCCTTCCACCGCCACAAAAAAGCCACCGGTATTTTCAATGCAATCCGGCGCAAGCTGTTTCAGCAGCCGGTTTTCATCCCGGCATTCCTTGGCGGATTCCGGATCATTGAATACATATCGCGCGCCGCTGTGAAGCAAGCCGTGGTTCGCCCCGGACGCGCCTGCGTTGATGTCGTTTTTTTCGACCAATATGCAGGGAACGCCGCGCAAAGACAGGTCTCTCGCAATTCCCGTGCCGGTAGCCCCGCCGCCGATAATCAGCACCTGTGTTTTCAAATAGCTATCTCCAATGTTGTGGACTCCGTTGCGTTAAACCATCCTGTGGGATGGAATCCGCGCATTCATCCAGTCCAGAATATACGGCCAGACGATTTCCGGAGCATGCCGCCCGCAAATCAGATCAATATGCCCCCAGTGAAGCCCCGGTTTTTCACCGCCGAACGTCTTGAAAATTTTATCCTTTGAACCGGCTTTTTCATACGCTTCCCGCGCGGCTTCAGACGGAACGCCAAGGTCGCGGTCGCCATTCACAAAAAGCACCGGAATGGTCAGGTTTTCGATCTCATCCTCAAAATCAATTTTACCGTCGCTGCTGATGAATTTTCCCCGCGCTCCCCATTTAAAAAAAAATTTAATCACATTAAAACTGGTCCGGTCAAACCCCTTGCTGATCCGCTCGCTCAGAATGTCCCGTTCGATGCTCTGCGGATACCAAACCTGGAGGGGGATGCGGTACCAGGGGTGATCCAGAATCCCGATCCCCAAAGAAGCAACGGCTCCGATAGTGTCAATGTAGAATACCTCCGGCTGAAGCCTTGGAAACGGGTTCAGCTTTCCCAAGGCGACACCGACATGGGCGATGGCCTGAACCAGACGGTTTCCTTTGGCCATGATAAAGGGACCGCCGATGGAGATCATTCCCGCCAGTTGATCCTGAAACGTTGCGCCGATGCAATATCCGATGGACCCGCCCAAACTGTGACCCATATAAAATATTTTTGCCCCATGGGTGAGATGGCCGACGGCCTCCATGAATGCTGGCATGTCATAATCCATATAAGTTTCAAACTCTTCCGGATAATCGCTGCCGTTGGCCCGGCTGAGGCCATGACCGCGCAGTTCGATATTGAACGTCTCAAAACCTTCATTAATGAGATAATTTTCAAGGCTGCGCCTGGAAAGGGTCCAGGTGTATCGATTTTGACCGAGTCCGTGGACCAGCATGACATGCGCTTTGGGCTTTTTGCCGATGGGCGTTTTCTGAATCATGACCAGATTCATGCCGTCCTCGGTCGTGACCTCATGCATGGCCCGGTAATAGGAGACGGTTATGCCGTTATTGACAATTTTATTGCGAATCGGTTTTTCAGGCATAAAAAATCCTTCTCATCACAAATTTATGTTTATCTGTCTCAGCGGCTGCTAAAGGGAATATTTTCGCAAAAGGATAGCAGCATCCAGAAATAAAATCTTTTAGTCACAAATCAGAGTTCACTCTCACTACCTCCACATGATTCTTAAACCGGCTTGAAACTAG
>DAIEHU010000357.1 GCA_027353395.1 Desulfobacteraceae bacterium | reverse complement strand
AAAAGTCAAGAATTATAAGGTTATACGGCATTCATGAAATATTTTGAAATCAGGCGCTGCGTGTGATGAAAAAAATCTATATCAACCAAATCGTCCCTGGCGAGATGGTGGATGACGTGTTTTTATTATCCGAAAAAATCCTGGCCCGGAAAAAAGACGGCGGTCATTATCTGAATATTGTGCTCTCCGATAAAACCGGAAACATCAAAGGGGTCGCCTGGGACCAGGTGGATATGATCAAAGACCGGGCCGCAAAAGGAGATTTTGTCCGCGTCCAGGGCGAGGCCGGCGAATATCGGGGCGCCGTGCAGCTTGTCGTAAAATCCCTCACAGCAGTTTCGCCGGAGGCGATCGACGCTGCGGATTTTATCGCCACCACTTCAAGAAATGTGGATAAGATGATCTCACAGCTCAAGGACATTGCGGAAACCGTTCAGACGGTTTATTTAAAGGAACTGTTGAACCGTTTTTTAATGACGCGCAATGGGTCGAAAAATTCAAACGTGCGCCGGCGGCCAAAATGATGCACCACGCCTATATCGGCGGGCTTTTGGAGCACACCCTGTCTCTGGCGGTGCTGGTCAATCGGGTGGCGGACCATTACAGCGGCATTGACCGGGATCTGCTCATGACCGGCGCTATCCTCCATGATATTGGAAAAATTGAAGAATTTGAATACAAATGCCGCATTGACTATTCCGATGCCGGACGGCTGATCAACCATATCGTCATTGGTATTGAAATGATCGGACAAAAAATCAGTGAGGTGGAAAATTTTCCGGAAAATGCGGCCCTGCTGTTGAAGCATCTGATTGTAAGCCATCACGGCGCGCGCGAATTCGGGTCTCCGGAGCCGCCCAAAACACTGGAAGGCCTCCTGCTCAATTATCTGGATGAAATTGATTCAAAAATCAACGGCATCCGGGAATTTATGGATTCCCAGGAAACCGGAGACAACTGGACCGCCTATCACAAGCCCATGGAACGCTATTTTTATAAAGGGCATCTGAAATAAATGCTGATCACTCTTGAAGGCATTGAAGGCTCCGGCAAGACCACTCAGATCGAATACATGGCCGCGTATTTCCGGGAAACCGGGCATGATTGCGTGATCACCAAGGAACCCGGCGGCACGGGGATCGGGGAAAAAATCCGGGCGATTCTGCTAAACCCCGAAAATCATAAGATGGATCCCCTGGCCGAGTTATTGCTGTATGCGGCGGACCGGGCCCAGCATGTTCATGAGATCATCATCCCGATGCAGAGAGCCGGAAAAATTGTGGTATGTGACCGGTTCCATGATTCCACCACCGTGTATCAGGGCTTTGCGCGGGGGCTGGACATGGGCCTCATCCAACGGCTGAATGCGCTGGTGATGGGCGATGTGTCGCCGGATGTGACATTTGTTCTGGATCTTCCGGTGGAACTTGGCTTGAAACGGGCATGGAAACAGATACAGAATGGTTCCAGAAATGAAGCGGAAACCCGGTTTGAAAATGAAAAACGGCAATTCCATGAAAAGGTCAGAAACGGGTATTTGACACTTGCCCTGCGGGAACCGGACCGGTTTTGCGTGGTGGATGCCGCAAAAGCGCCGGACCAGGTCAGGGCCGCGATCGTGGAACGGTTAAACGCGCTGGTCAAGTGAAACAAGGTGGAAGGTGGAAAGATGATGGACATGCCTTATTCGATTTTAAGCGCCATCGGCAATACGCCGCTGGTGGAAATAAAACACCTGAATCCCAACCCCAGAGTGAAAATTCTGGCCAAGATTGAATACGTGAACCCTGGCGGCTCCATCAAGGACCGGCCTGCCCTGGCCATGATCGAGGAAGGCGAAAAATCCGGCCGCCTGACCCAGGATAAAATCGTGATTGAGGCGACCTCCGGCAATACCGGCATCGGCCTTGCCATGGTGTGCGCCATCAAGGGATACCGGCTGCTTCTGGCCATGTCCGAGGCGGTCAGCGTTGAGCGACGGAAAATACTGGCGGCCCGTGGCGCGGAAATCATGCTGACCCCAGGGCATCTGGGAACCGATGGGGCCATCGAGGAAGTCTACCGCATCGTCCGGGAAAACCCGGACCGGTATTTCATGACCGATCAGTACAATAACCCGGCCAACTGGATGGCCCATTATTCCGGCACCGCCGAAGAGATCATCCGGCAGACGGGCGGTCAAATTTCGGCTTTTGTCGCCACCATCGGCACCACCGGCACGGTGATCGGGGTGGCGAAACGGTTCCGGGAATATGATCCCAAAATCCGGATTATCGCCGTGGAGCCGTATCTGGGCCATAAAATCCAGGGGTTGAAGAATCTCAAGGAAGCCTACCGGCCCGAAATCTTTGACAAGCATGTACTGGATGAAGTCG
>DAIEHU010000356.1 GCA_027353395.1 Desulfobacteraceae bacterium | reverse complement strand
TTTTCCTTGAAATGAAACATGGAATCCGCCTCAAGATCGAATGCAATGAGCGGCTCCGTGCAGAGGTATTCCATCATGGCGCTTAAACCGGCCATGTTCTCGATATATTGAAGCGGGCCGGGGGTTATCATGAGCGCATCTTTATGCGCTGGCGCGGGGTGAAGCATATTTCTCCTTGACCTGTATGAGCATTTTCTCTAAGTTCCGAAATGGCTTCGCAAAAATTTTAACTTCTGCGTTTAATTTATAATAACGATTAAATTCTATATGGGCATACGTCAATGATTAATATCTCTTTTCCGGATGGGAATGTAAAACAATTTGAGGATTTTCCGGATGGCGTGGTGGTTGCGAAATCCATTTCCGAAGGGTTCGCCCGCAACTGTGTGGCCATGGAGGTGGATGGCAAACTGTTGGATTTGAGCCGGACCATCGACCGGGATGCCGGTGTGCGGTTTATCACCTCCAGAGACCCGGAGGGGCTTGAGATTCTCCGGCACAGCGCGGCCCACGTCATGGCGGAAGCCGTCCTGAAACTCTATCCGGATGCGAAACTCACCATCGGGCCCACGGTGGAACACGGGTTTTATTATGATATCGACATGCCGCCCATATCCGAAGATGATTTCCCTGCCATTGAAGCGGAAATAAGTAAAATTATCAAGGAAAAGAAACCCATTGTGCGCCGGGAGGCGCCAAAAAGCGAGGCGTTGGCGCTGTATGCCAATGAACCCTACAAACTGGAAATGATCTCCGCCCTCGAAGACGGAACGATTTCCCTGTATACTCAGGGTATTTTTACGGACCTGTGCCGGGGGCCCCATGTGCCGCACACCGGTTTTATCAAGGCCGTCAAACTGATGAAGGTGTCGGGCGCTTACTGGCGGGCCGATCCATCCAATCCCCAGCTTCAGAGAATTTACGGAACCGCGTTTTTCGACAAAAAGGAGCTTGCCGATTATTTAAATTTTCTGGAGGAAGCCCGGAAGCGGGACCACCGGAAAATTGGCGCGGCCCTGGATCTTTACAGTTTTCACGATGAAGCGCCGGGCATGCCGTTTTTTCATCCAAACGGCATGGCCATCTGGAACGCGCTGCTGGAATACTGGCGGGAAGAGCACCGCAGCGCCGGGTATGTGGAGACCAAGACCCCGATTATCCTCAATCGCAGCCTGTGGGAAACCAGCGGACACTGGGAAAATTACCGGGACAATATGTATACCGTGGTGATTGATGACATCGAATCCGCCATCAAGCCCATGAATTGTCCGGGCGGCATGCTGCTGTATAAAATGAGCCGGCATTCCTATAAGGACTTACCGCTTCGGGAAGGGGAGATCGGGCTGGTGCATCGCCATGAGCTTTCCGGGGTATTGTCCGGTCTGTTCCGGGTCCGGGCGTTTCATCAGGATGACGCCCATATTTTTATGACCCCGGACCAGATTGAATCGGAGATTCTGGGGGTGTTGCGCCTGGTGGACCGGATGTATTCCACCTTCGGCCTGGGCTTTCATCTGGAACTGTCCACCCGGCCCGCCAAATCCATCGGTTCGGATGAACAGTGGGCCGCGGCCACAAACGGACTGACTTCTGCCCTGAATGCTTACGGGGCCGATTTTAAAATTAATGAAGGCGACGGCGCGTTTTACGGCCCCAAAATCGATATCCATATCAAGGACGCCATCGGCCGGACCTGGCAGTGCGGCACCATTCAACTGGACATGTCCCTGCCGGAACGGTTTGACCTGTCCTATGTGGGCGCGGACAATGACAAACACCGTCCGGTCATGATTCACCGGGTGATTTACGGGTCCATCGAGCGGTTTTTAGGGATTCTGGTGGAGCACTTTTCCGGCAAGTTTCCCTTGTGGCTGGCCCCGGTCCAGGTGGTGGTCCTGCCCATCAATGATGATCTCGCGCCCTTTGCCCGAGAGCTGCATCAACAGTTCGAAACAGCAGGCCTCCGGTCATCCGTGGATGACCGGTCGGAAAGCCTGAAGAAAAAAATTCGGGAAGCCCAGCTCCGGCAGATTCCCCTGATTATCACCGCCGGTGAAAAGGAACGGGACCAGAATACCCTTTCGGTCAGAACCCTGGACGGCAAGGTTCGGTTCGGGATAGCGATTAATGTGTTTATCAAAGACGCTATGGAAAATATTAAAGCAAGGAAACTGGCGCTGGATATGTTTTCCGATTAATGTAAAGTTTGGAGGGTATCATGAGAACATTCTTAAAAACAAGTGTCCAAGTTTTTTTCGGATTATTTTTTTTATTTCATTGCTGATTGTATGAGATTCGCTACATTTGCAAAATGAAAGAATACGTTAATCTTGAAAAATAATCAATAGAATCATGAGAAAAACTTTTTTAGTATTAGGACTGATGGGTACTCTGTCC